>CAZXIB010000027.1:0-11133 GCA_964639815.1 uncultured Thomasclavelia sp.
GCTAAACACGGAAAGAACTATATGAATGCCCTAGCTAAGATTGAAAAGGGCAAGGCCTATGAAACAGAAGAGGCTGTAAAGTTAGTTAAGGAGACTAATGTTGCTAAGTTTGATGCGACAGTTGAAGTTTCATTCAAATTAAATGTTGACCCTCGTCATGCTGATCAGCAGATTAGAGGTGCTATGGTTTTACCAAATGGTACAGGTCGTAGCCAAAAAGTTTTAGTCGTTACTCAAGGCGCCAAGGAAGAAGAAGCCAAGGCCGCCGGTGCCGACCATGTCGGTGGTAAAGAGTTGCTAGAAGAGATTAAGAAGGGTTGGTTTGACTTTGATGTCATTGTCGCTACACCTGATATGATGGGCGAGCTTGGAAAGCTTGGTAAGATTTTAGGCCCTAAGGGTCTAATGCCTAACCCAAAGACAGGAACGGTTACGATGAATGTCGCTCAAGCTGTTGAAGAGATTAAGAAGGGTAAGGTTGAATACCGTGTCGATAAAGAAGGCAATATTAACTGCTTAATCGGTAAGTGCTCCTTTAGCGATGAAGCACTAGTTGAAAATTATCGCGCCCTATATAGCGCTATACGTCGTGCTAGACCTGCTGCAGTTAAAGGTACCTATGTCCAAAACATCGTCATGTCTTCGACAATGGGGCCAGGTATAACGGTAGCTGCCGAACAATAAGTAAATGATATCCCGCCAAGGCGGGATATTTTAATACTACGCGGAAGAAGGGTATAAATTGCGCTTGTTTGGGTTACAATAACAGTAGAGGTTATGATTTTGAGGGATTTATGAGGTTAAGTGATTTTCTAGGCGAAACCACAGAATACGATAAGAAAGAGCGACTTGAGGAGCGTAAACCCCAAAGCTGGCTCAAGACTGTAAGTGCTTTTGCGAATGGTCTTGGTGGCACTTTGTTTTTTGGTGTGTCTGATGATGACGTCCTCGTTGGTTTGGATGATGCTAAAGCGGCGTCAGAGAAAATAAGTGAGATTATCAAGGCAAAAATGGATCCAATCCCACGGATAATGATGGAAATTCATGTCGAGGAGGGAAAAGACTTTGTTGTATTGAAAGTGCTCGGAGGACAGGAAACTCCTTATTACTATGTAGGCGATGGCAGTCGCATTGCCTATGTTCGCATCGGTAATGAGAGTGTTCCAGCTAGTGCTGCTGATTTAAAACGACTTGTACTACATGGAAGTGATACGTCCTATGACAGCCTTTCCTCTCATTACCCTTTTGATACGCTTGCTTTTACAAAGCTTCGCTCTGTTTATCGGATGAGGACGGGCACAGAGTTAAGTGATTCTGATTTTGTTTCCTTTGATTTGGTTGATGAAAATAATATACTCACCAATGCCGGTGTTCTTTTAGCGGATGAGTCGCCAATACGGCAGTCCCGCCTTTTCTGCACCCGTTGGCATGGTTTAGATAAAGCATCTGGCATTATGGAGGCACTAGACGACAAACAGTTTAGTGGCTCATTAGTATCTCTTCTACAAAACGGCATGGAATTTGTAATAAACAATACAAAAAAACGTTGGAAAAAGACAGGAAATGGACGTGTGGAAATGCCTGAGTATCCTGAACAAGCAGTACACGAGGTTCTTGTGAATGCCCTAATTCATCGTGACTATACAGAGATTGGAAGTGAAGTACACATCGATATCTTTGATGACCGTATGGAGGTATATTCGCCTGGCGGAATGTTCGATGGTTCTATCGTGCAAAATCTGGATACTGATAACGTCGCATCTAAAAGACGTAACCCAGTAATTGCTGATATCTTCAGCCGCATGCACTTTATGGAACGTCGTGGTAGTGGCTTTAAGAAAATAAAGGCCGACTACCGCAATGCGGTAAATTATCGTCCAGAACTTGAGCCGAAGTTTAGCTCGACATCTACATCTTTTTTCGTAACACTCTATAATTTGAATTACAATGTTCCGATTGAAAAGGTGTTAATCGCCCCACGAAACCTGTCAATCGGTGGCGAAAAGGTGTTAATCAGTCCATCGAACCTGTTAATTGATTTGATTGATGGTTTAGACTGCAAAAAAGGCACAAAGGAAAAAGCGAAGAAGTTATTCGCTACTATGAACTTTGATGGTGTCTTTGGCCGCAAAGACATTATGGAAATAACGGGCGTTTCCATTACAGCTGCAGGCAACCTCTTAAACACTCTAAAAGAAGCAGGGTTAATAGAACAGGTTAGCGGCAATGGAAACGGGAAGTATAGGTTTGTAGATTTCGATAGTAAATCGTAATAAGAGACCCTAACGCAGGTTCTGCCGAGTAGTTTGGGATGAATATCGCAATACTTCCTTTAAATTTAGTCTTTACAAGGTTTGACTTTTAGGGTATCATATTTGGGCATCAATATACCCAAGACAGCAACGGCCCTCTTAAGGCTTAATAAGGTTGCCGAGGTAAAAAAGGATTTGTTTCTTTACCTGTGCTTTTCTTGGGCGCAGGTTTTTATGTGGATATTGAAGCTAGAAAGAGGTAGAGATGAATCAAGCTATACTCAGTGCTAAAGAAGCATTAGTAGATCAGATTGCTGACCAACTACAGAATGCCTCATCGGCAGTCATCTGTGAGTATCGTGGTCTTAATGTCGCTGACATCACTGAACTCAGACGAGCTTTAAGAAGTGAAGGTGTTGACTTTAAGATTTATAAGAACACGATGGTCAAAAGGGCAGCCGCCAAGTTAGGTCATAGTGATCTTGATGAAGTCTTAGTTGGGCCTAATGCCATAGCCTTCTCCAGTGATGCCACAGCTCCCAGCCGCGTCCTAAGCAAGTTTGCCAAGGATCACGAGAGTCTGGTAATCAAGAGTGGTATCGTTGAAGGTAAGGTTGTACCACTAGAGACTATTAAAGAATTGGCCAGCTTACCAAATCACGATGGTATGTTGTCGATGTTCTTGAGCGTATTACAAGCCCCTGTTGGCTCATTTGCTAGAGTTGTAAAGGCTGTAGCGGATGCTAAAGAGAATGAAAAAGAAGCTGTTGAAGCGTAAATAATTAGGAGGAAAGAAAAATGGCTAAACTAACACATGAGGATATCCTAGCTTACCTAGAGGAAGCTACTATACTAGAGCTTAACGATCTTGTTAAGGCTATTGAAGAGAAGTTCGGTGTCACAGCTGCTGCACCTGTTGCGGTTGCTGCTGCTCCTGCTGAGGCTGCTGCCGCTGCACCAAGCGAAGTATCTGTTGTCTTAACTGATGTCGGTGCTTCTAAGGTCGGTGTCATCAAGGTCGTTAGAGAGATTACTGGCTTAGGCTTAGTTGAAGCTAAGGGCTTAGTTGATGGAGCACCAAGTCCAATCAAAGAGAACATCAGCTCTGAAGAGGCCGAAGAGATTAAGAAGAAACTGGTCGAAGCTGGAGCTACCGTCGAAATCAAATAAAATATTCGATGCCTCATTATTATGATGTCAAGGTCGACCTTAAAAGCGAGGTTAAGACCTTTGTCTACCATTATGATGATGAGAAGTTCATCTTTCAGACCGATAACGGTGTCTTTGCGAAAGATACCGTCGATTACGCTAGTCGTCTGCTCATCGACTGTGTCGATAGGCATGTCTTAGGTAAGCGTGTCTTAGATTATGGCTGTGGGTGGGGGCCAATAGGTATCATCCTAAAGCGTCTCCATCCCAGTGCCGATATCGATTTAGTAGATATCAATGAGCGTGCCATTGCCCTAGCCAAGAGTAATGCGAAGGCCAATAGAGTAGACGTAAACGTCTTTGATTGTGCCGATATCACTAGCTTACATAAAACGTATGATACTGTTGTCTTAAACCCGCCGATTAGAGCGGGCAAAGTCGCAATATACGATATGTATAAAAAGGCCCATGCTGTTTTAGATGATAAGGGAAAGCTCTTTATCGTCATTAAGACTAAACACGGGGCTAGGTCGCACTTTGAAGAGTTAAGCGCAATCTTTAAGGAAGTTGTCTTGCGGAAGAGAGTTAGTGGTCACTGGCTCATATCTGCAGACAAAGGTTAATACGATATTTTATTTGAAAGGACGGCGTATAATGACAGAAAAAATCACATATCATCTTACTGCATCTGGAAAAAATTCTACTCGCCGTGATTATTCAAAGGTCAGCGGTGGTCTTGACCTCCCTGACTTAGTAGAGATCCAGACCGATTCTTTTAAGTGGTTTATCACTGAGGGAATCAAAGAGGTCTTTGAAGACATCTATCCAATATACAACTATAGTGGCAATATTCGTCTAAAATACTTAGACTATGAATTTGGCAAACCTAAATATAGTGCTAGTGAAGCTAAGTATCGTGAAGTCAACTATGCAGCACCTCTAAGAGCCCGCATGGAACTAGAGATAGTTAACGAAGCGACGGGAGAGCTCATAACTAAAAACGAAGAGGTCTTCTTAGGTGACTTCCCCATGATGACTGATACTGGTACCTTCGTTATTAATGGTGCTGAGCGGGTTATTGTATCACAGATTGTCCGTTCACCTGGCGCCTACTTTGATACGGCTACTGATGAAAAGACCAACCGCGAGATTTTTGACCATGAGCTGATTCCTTCACATGGCACTTGGCTACAGGTCATGACCGATGAGAAGAAGACCGTCAATGGTCGCTTACTCAACGCATCAATCGACCGTAAGCGGAAGATTTTATCGACTATTCTTTTAAAGGCTATTGGCTTTTCACTAAATCTTGAAAAGGGCGAAGACGCCTTTGATACTAGTGGTATTATTAGCTTCTTAGAAGCGCTGGGTTTACCCGTCTACGAAGACTTAATAAATGAGAATCCTGATAGAGAATTCTTGAATATATATGAGGCTCTCTTTACCTCATATTTTGGTGCTTATGAGGACTTATCTAATACCTTACAAGCCGACAAGATAAAGACTAGTAATGAGGCCCTCATCAATGTTTATGAAAACCAGAAGTCAGATGAAGTGCCGACGATGGATGGCGCTATTAACCTCATCAACAGTAAGTTCTTTGATCAGAAGAAGTACGATTTAACTAAGGCTGGTCGCTATAAGCTGAACAAGAAGCTCAATGTCTATGACCGCATGGAAGGAAACGTCGTCGCTGAAGACATCAAGAAGGCCGATGGTTCAGTACTCTATAAGAAGGGTACGCTCATTACCAAGGTTGAACGCAATGTATTAAAGGAAGAATTAGCTAAGGGTACACATATGTACGCCTTCCCCTTTGCCCATCACTTTGCTCACCCTGATGTGGTAAGTGTAGCTACAAGTGATAAGTTAGGTCTTATCGGTCGTATCTTGGCTGCCGATATCGATGTTTCAAGTCGTGCTCACTTTGAACAGGGTACTGTCATCACTAAAAAGGATGCTGATATCTTGGCTAAGCACCTGACACAAGTCAGCGTGTATTCATCCATCATTGCCCAGGAAGTAAAGCTCACAAAAGATAACTTTGCCTCGGTTATGAATTATGGTCAGCGCCTATTCGTCATCGGTCGTTTGACTGATGGTAAGGACTTAGACCTTCAAAAAGATGATGAACTCTTTATCCCGCGCTACATACCAGATACTGATACTTATATGGTGACGTTAGATGATGAAGAAGTTTTATTGTCAATGCTACAAGAGGCTAAGAGTATTAGTGCATGGTTAGTCGGAAGTGCTTGTCAGGTCGTTACTGTTACCAGTAAAAACGACCCTCAAAACAAGGTTCGCATCATCGGTATCGACCCCTTAAACACTAAAAAGTGTATCACGATGTCTGATATGATTGCCTTTTATAGCTATTGTTTGACACTGCTTGATGGCTTTGGCAGTACCGATGACATCGACATGTTAGGTAACCGTCGTATAAGAACGGTTGGTGAACTTATCCAAAATCAATTCCGCATTGGTTTGAGTCGTATGGAAAAGGCCGTCAAAGAGAAGATGTCAATAGTCGATATCGAAACGGCAACACCTAAGACACTAACCAACATAAGACCTCTATCAGGGGCGATAAAAGAGTTTTTCTCTTCTAGCCAACTATCGCAATTCATGGATCAGCAAAATCCGCTAGCTGAACTTACTAATAAGCGACGTATCTCAGCTTTGGGACCTGGCGGTCTTACGAGAGAACGGGCTGGATTTGAGGTTCGTGATGTCCATAACTCCCATTATGGTCGTATCTGTCCAATTGAGACACCAGAGGGTCAAAACATCGGTCTTATCTCTTATCTAACAACTTATGCCAAGGTCAATGAGTATGGCTTTATTGAAACACCTTATCGAAAGGTATTACCAAATGGTGAGGTTACGGAAGACTATATCTATTTAGCGGCTGATGAAGAGGCTGACTATGTCATTGCTCAGGCCAATGAGGTCGTCGATGGCAAACTCGCCCACAAACAAGTCGTTGCCCGTAAAGCCGGTGAAACTATCTTAGCTGAAGCTGCTGATGTCGAGTTAGCTGACGTATCACCAAAACAGATTGTTTCGGTAGCAGCAGCCTGTATCCCATTTTTAGAGAACGACGATGCCTCTCGTGCCCTTATGGGTGCCAACATGCAAAGACAGGCTGTGCCCCTATTAAACCCTCATAGTCCCTATGTTGGAACGGGAATTGAAGCTCGTATCGCTGCCGATTCGGGAAGTGGCGTTGTAGCAGAAGCTGATGGCACAGTCACCTATGTCGATGCCTATCGTATTGTCATTGCCCAGGATGATGGGGATGAGCGTGAATACCAACTAGACAAGTTACGTCGTTCTAATGCTGGTACTAGCATTAATCATCGTCCAATTGTCGACCAAGGCGAAAAGGTCAAGAAGGGACAGATTATAGCTGATGGGCCATCGATGGAAAATGGTGAGTTGGCTTTAGGACAAAACGTCACCATCGCCTTTATGACTTGGCATGGCTATAACTACGAGGATGCCATCATCATGTCAGAGCGCATGGTCAAAGATGATGTCTATACCTCAATTCACATCGATGAATACAGCATTGAATGTCGCAATACCAAATTAGGCTCAGAAGAGATTACTAGAGATATACCTAATGTCTCGGAAGCAGCTTGTAGAAATCTCGATGCCCGTGGCATCGTCATGGTTGGTGCGGAAGTCAAGGAAGGTGATATCTTAGTAGGTAAGGTAACACCAAAGGGTCAAAGTGACGCTTCACCGGAAGAGAAGCTCTTATTAGCTATCTTTGGTGAGAAGTCTAATGAAGTTCGCGATAACTCTTTACGCGTACCCCATGGTGGTGCTGGTATCGTTCATTCGGTGCGCATCTTTACCAGAGCTGAAGGCTATGAACTCAACCCTGGCGTAACCAGTGTCGTCAAGGTCTACATCGTTCAAAAACGTAAGATATCTGAAGGTGATAAGATGGCTGGTCGCCATGGTAATAAGGGCGTCATCTCCAAGATTTTACCAATCGAAGATATGCCCATCATGCCTGATGGTACACCAGTTGACATCATGCTTAATCCTTTTGGTGTTCCATCTCGTATGAACATTGGACAGATACTAGAAATTCACCTTGGCATGGCTGCTCAAGCTCTAGGTGTTAAGTTTGCTACACCGGTCTTTGACGGTATCAGTAATGCTGAACTGCGCGCCATTATGGAAGAGGCAGCTACCTCAGGTGATGGTAAGTTAGTACTTCGTGATGGTGGTACGGGTGAGGCATATGATGAGCGAATATCAGTTGGTGTCATGTATATGATTAAGCTTGCGCACATGGTTGATGATAAGCTACACGCCAGAGCTACTGGCCCCTATTCCCTTGTCACCCAACAACCACTTGGTGGCAAGGCCCAAAATGGTGGTCAACGCTTTGGTGAGATGGAGGTCTGGGCTTTAGAAGCCTATGGTGCTGCCCATACCCTAGAAGAGATACTAACCGTTAAGTCTGATGACATCAACGGTCGTACTAGGACATATGAAGCTATCATCAAGGGCAAGGATATACCAGATCCCGGTATCCCTGAGTCCTTTAAGGTCTTAAAGAATGAGTTACAGGCCTTAGCCATCGATGTCAGAATGCTTGATGGCGAGGGCAATGAGGTTATCTTGTCTGATACCGGTGAAGAAGATACAAGTAGTGAGATTACGACGGAAACTGTCTTAGATGACAACTTAGATTCTAATCTTACTGTCTATAATCCTGATGGCGAAGAAGAAGAGGAAGTCTTAGAGGCAGCTGTCAGTGGCTTAGATTACGCAGAGGAGGAGTAATGGCTAGACAATTTGAAGTATTAAAAGTCGGCCTAGCCTCACCAGAGCGCATCTTAGAGTGGTCGCATGGTGAAGTAACGAAGCCTGAAACGATCAACTATCGCAGTCAGAAGCCAGAACGCGATGGACTTTTCTGTGAGCGGATATTTGGCCCTACTAAAGACTGGGAGTGTTATTGCGGCAAGTACAAGAAAGTCCGTTATAAGGGCGTCGTCTGTGACAGATGTGGCGTTGAGATAACTAAGTCCAGTGTTAGACGTGAGCGCATGGGCCATATAGCCTTAGCGGCCCCTGTCGCCCACATCTGGTATCTCAAGGGTATCCCAAGTCGTATTGGCCTAGTCTTGAATATCCAACCCAAAGCTTTAGAAGAGGTCGTATACTTTGTCTCTTGGATTATCACTGACCCTAAAGATACGAGCCTACAGTACAAGCAGATAGTCTCAGAAAGAGAGTATCGCGAATATAAGGCTCTCTATGGTGAAGATGCCTTTGTCGCCCAAACAGGCGCTGAAGCTATTAAGGTTCTGCTTGAGCAAGTCGATGTCCTAAAGGAACAAGCCGACATCAAAGAAGACCTCAAGAAGGCTCAAGGTGACAAGCGCAAGAAACTAATCAAGCGTTTAGAGACTATCAATGCCTTTGTTGAGTCGGATAATAAACCAGAGTGGATGATATTAACCAATCTACCTGTCATTCCACCAGACTTAAGACCTATGCTACAGCTAGATGGCGGTAGGTTTGCCACTAGTGACTTAAATGACCTATATCGTCGTGTTATAACACGAAACAACCGTCTTAAGAAACTGTTAGAGATAGGGACGCCAGCCATCATCGTGCAAAACGAGAAGCGTATGTTACAGGAGGCTGTTGATGCCCTGATTGATAATGGTCGTCGTAGTGCTCCTATTAAGGGCGCTGGTAATAGAGCTCTTAAGTCTCTATCGCACAGCCTAAAGGGTAAGCAGGGTCGTTTTAGACAGAATCTCCTTGGAAAGCGTGTCGACTTTTCAGGTCGTAGTGTAATTGCGGTAGGACCAGACCTCAAGATGTACCAATGTGGTATACCTCGTGAGATGGCTATACAGCTTTATAAGCCTTTTGTCATCAATGAGATTGTCAATAATGATTTAGCACCTAACCACAAGAATGCAGAACGCATGATTGAAAGACTAGACCCTCAGATTTGGGATGTTCTAGAAGAGGTTATGGACAATCACCCAGTCTTTTTAAACCGTGCTCCTACACTGCACAGACTTGGTATCCAAGCCTTTAAACCGAAGCTAGTTGAAGGTAGAGCTATTCGTCTACATCCATTAGTCTGTACGGCCTTTAATGCCGACTTTGATGGCGACCAGATGGCTGTCCACTTACCACTTAGTGAGAAGGCTAGAGCCGAAGCTGAGGTGCTCATGTTGGCGTCTAATAATATTCTCGGCCCCAAAGATGGTAAGCCTATCGTCACTCCATCCCAAGACATGGTCTTAGGTAACTTCTATCTAAACATGGAAGAGACGGCAGAAGAGTTCTATGCCAAGGCGGATGCTATAAGTGCTCTGGGAGATGAAGAGACAGCAGAGATGTGGCGGCGCTTTGGTGATGCGGAAGGACATGTTTTCAAAGACTTTGATGAGGTCTTAATGGCCTATGAAGACAAGAAGGTTCACTTACATACCCGTATTGCCGTTCCAGCTATATCCTTAAAGAAGTCTTGCTTTACAAAGAAGCAGAATTCCATGTATCTCATAACAACTGTCGGTAAGCTCATCTTTAATAGTCGCTTCCCCAGTGACTTCCCTTACATCAATTTTGTATCGGAAGCTAACTTAAAAGCTACGCCGGATAGTGACTTTGTAGCTATGGGCACGGACATCAAGGAATATATCGCAGGCTTACCTTTAAAGGGTGAGTTTAAAAAGAAAGACCTATCAGCTATCATTACAGAAGTCTTTGACCGCTATCGCACGGAAGGTTCAGCGGAAATACTTGACTCTATTAAGGACTTAGGCTTTGCCTATTCTACAGTGGCCGGTATGACGATATCACTATCAGATATAAACGTCGCCCCCAATAAGGAGCACTATGTTGAAGATGCTAAGGCCAAGGCCGATGTCTTACAAAACTTGCTTAAAAGAGGACTACTCACACCAGCTGAGTGGGAGAAGCACTTCTCTAAGCTTTGGGATGAGGCTAAAGAGGCCATTGGTGATGAGGTCATGAATAACCTACCTCGTAAGTCGCCTATCAACATGATGGCTGTCTCGGGAGCTCGTGGTAATAAGTCGAACTTCACGCAGCTTGCTGGTATGCGCGGTCTAATGGCCCGTCCAACCCAATCAAAGTCTAAACGTGAGTATCAACCTTCGATTATCGAGGTTCCAATCTATTCTAGTTTCCGTGAAGGACTAAATGTGTCAGAGTTCTTTATATCGACTCATGGTGTCCGTAAGGGTCTAACCGATACAGCTTTAAAGACAGCTGAGTCAGGTTATCTGACTAGACGTCTAGTAGATGTCGCTCAAGACATCATCATAAGTGAGGATGATTGTCATACTGATAGAGGTTATTGGGTTGAAGACATCATCGACAACAAGGATGGTAACCCCATTGAGAAACTATTCGATAGGATAGTTGGAAGATATGCCAAGGAAGCAATAACTGACCCTAAAACAGGTGAAGTTATTGTTGATGAGGAAGAGTTCATAGATGAGGCCAAGGCCCATCAAATCGTCAATGCTGGTATAAAGGGTGTTTATATCCGCAATACCTTCACTTGCCATTCTAAGACGGGCATCTGCCGTAAGTGCTATGGTCGCAATATGGCGACAGGCCGACTCGTTGAAAATGGTGAAGCAGTTGGTATCATGGCTGCTCAATCTATTGGTGAGCCTGGTACTCAGCTAACGATGCGTACCTTCCATAC
>CAZXIB010000028.1:0-11079 GCA_964639815.1 uncultured Thomasclavelia sp.
TAGTTTCCGGGGCTACCTATAACAAAAGGTGTGCGCAGTTATATTACTAGAAAACTTGTGATGTTGCAATAAGAATCTTAGGTTCTGCGGGCTTGTTTTAGGGATTTGTTTATTTGGCGACGGATGACGGTACTAGCCGAACCAAAGTCAAAGACTAGGGAAGTCTTGGTCTCAACTATACTCTTGGCACCAACACGCTTTATCTCATCGTAGACAATCTTTTCTAGGTCGTAGACTTCAACTGTCACATCAAAGAGGGCGCTGTGGACAGCCTTGATGTTGTAGGGGCCACCAACGCCAGCAAATAATCGCTCAGAAATAGTGACCGCCTTTTTAGTACCGATGACATCATAGGCTAAATAGCGATAATAAAGCATCGTCATAGCAAAGTAAATAACGGCAAAGATAATGCCAACGATAAGAATGACTAGGATAGTATGGCTATACTCAGAGGTGCGAATATTGATAATGTAGTCAGCAAAAGAGCCTGGCATAGCACTAATCGTTGAACCACTATAGGCAAAACCTAGAAAGGCGTTATTAAGAAATAGTATGCCAAATAGTGAAGCACTCAAGATTAGATGCATAACTAGTAGTAATGGCGAAGTAAATAATAATAGCAGTTCCATCGGTAGGGGATTACCGCAGATGACCGAAAAGATGATAGCTATTATCAGTATGCCAAGACGGCGATGTCTTTGACGCTTGTTGTCGATTGTAAAATACATGCCAAGATATAAAGCCGGACAACAAAACATATTGATGACGTAGTATGGCGTGATGAAGCGGCCTGCCCCATAATATGTTGATAGAGCATCTGGCATATAAGACCAGATACTGACATCACCAAGGACAGTAGAACCTGATAAAGGTGAGTAGGTACCACCACTAGAGCCAAACCAGAAGGGATAGCGAATGATGTTGCCTAGACCTAAGATAGATAAGCCACGATCTAATAGACCGTATACCGTAAGCCGGAAAGCGTCGCTTATATCTTCGGCAATCCAACTTATCAAGGCCTGTAAAAACTCGATGAAATAAGGCCAGGCCAAAGAAAAGCCAAGGCCCAATAAAACACACAAAACAAGCTCATACAACATAGCCCGTGTATCCTTGTTCATGAAGATAAAGAAACTGTAGATGTTTGTTTCACGTGATTTAAGGTATGAATACCTAGTCACTAAAGCTACCGCAAAAGAGCCAATCATACCTGTCTGTAAGGGATAGTAAGTAGTAGAACCTGAGGTATATGATAGACCTAAGACATTAGTATAAGCTTGTGATACTAAGTCAGTAGAAGTAAGGAACATCGTTGTGATTAGAAATGTTATATAGCCAAGTATCGCTAAGATAGCTGGCATGCCACTATTAGCTCTTTTGGCCACCAAACTGACCAAGAAGATGAGTGGCATATTAATTATCAAGAAGTGACCAACACGGTAGAATATCTCACCAATCAGGATGATATAAGGATTGCTTATTGTATAGAAGACATTGACGTTATCGTTTTGAATGATATAGCCAATCGCAATTAAGACAAAGGCAAAGAAGACTACTCTTATCGGCAAGCGACAACTGTCATAGAACATATTCCACTTCTTCATGGGTATATCTTACCACAAAGCCTATGGTGGCTCTAGCCTTCATATTCTTTAAATCCTTAAGCTTACCAAAACTTCAAGATGACTTCATCGTGTATAATGTGGCTATGGCTCATATCGAAAAGGAATATAAGATTAAGCTAGATAAGAAGAGCTACGATAGGCTAAGGGAGGCTCTAGAGCCACTTGATACCTACACGCAAACCAATCACTACTATTCCGCTCCCAAAGGCATGGGCATGCGCATAAGGCAGCGTGATGGTAAACATACTTTCACCCTAAAGTGGCATAGAGACGGGAAAGTGCTGGAATACGAGACTGAAGTAGAAAGTCAAGATATAAAAGACCCTGCTATACAAACTATCTTAAAAGAGGTCGGAGCTAGTAGTCCCATCTATCTTGGTGACCTTATAACAGTCCGTTCTGATAGACACTATCCTAAGGCTACACTATCACTAGATAAGAGTAGCTATCTTGGCATAACATCCTATGAGTTAGAATACGAACTCAAAGATAGTGAAGTAGATGACATAGAAAACTTAAAGGAGGTAATGGAGATGACAGGAATTGATATCGTCTTTAGTAACGAGACGAAATACCAACGCTTTTTAAAGGCATCGACAGCTAAAGCGGCTATATTCTGTGCCGATGGACTAGAGGAATGCGAAGTCCTTATCACTATGGATTTGCTCAAAAGAGCCGGCGTTCACGTTGAGCTAGTATCTATGAAAGATGATGTGAATGTGACGTCTAGTCATGAACTTACATTCAGATGTGATACGACTTTTGCCGACATTGATAAAAATGCCTATGATGTCTTAATCTTGCCAGGCGGTCTAAAGGGCACAGAAACACTGGGTGCTCACAAAGAACTAGTTGACTTATTACTTAAGTATCACGATGAAGGTAAGTTAATCGCGGCTATCTGTGCTGCACCATCAATCTTTGTCAAAAATGGCCTTGTCAAAGATGGTGGCTTTACCGTCTATCCTGGCTTTGAGTGTGGTCTAAAAAGCGCTAGCTCTAAGGTCTACTGTGCTGATAATGTCATTACTGGCAAAGGCGTTGGTGCTGCCATCGACTTCAGTTATGCCATCATCACCTATCTTCTAGGTGAAGAAAAGGCTAAAACGATTCTAGAGGAGA
Organism: uncultured Thomasclavelia sp.; assembly: GCA_964639815.1. Classification (GTDB taxonomy): domain Bacteria; phylum Bacillota_I; class Bacilli_A; order Erysipelotrichales; family Erysipelotrichaceae; genus JAHHTG01. Next base: position 2,748 of record CAZXIB010000028.1, read on the forward strand.
TACAGTATTAATATGGCTGTATGTATTTGTTATGAAAGGTGCACGACTTGCAAGCGCGCCCTCAAGTGGTTAGACGAACACCAAGTAAGCTACACTAAGCGCGATATAAAGACCGATAACCCATCTTATCAAGAACTCAAGTCTTGGTATGAAATATCTAATCTTCCCATCAAACGTTTCTTCAACACATCTGGTAATGCCTATAAGGACTTAGGGCTCAAAGACAAACTGGTGGCCATGACTGATGATGAAGCTTTAAAACTATTAAGTACAGATGGAATGTTAGTGAAAAGGCCATTATTTATTGATAATGATAAAGTATTAGTAGGCTTCAAAGAGGCCGAATGGGAGAACCACTTTGCGTAAGATTAGTCTAATAGCTTTTTTGTTGCCAGTGCTGACACTAAGCATAAGTGCTTCAACTTCAATCAAGGAGTCCTATATCATGATTGACCTCTCCAATAGCTTACTTGCGACATTCGCCAGTGTATCGGTATATGCTGTGTTTACAGTGGCGTACCTTTATATCATCATCATGCATGATGTAGATTCTCGCAAGTGCCTAAAAGTAGCTGGTGTCATCTGGTTATGTAGTTTAGCTATAATGGCTTTCCTCTTCGATAACACTTCGACGACACTTTTAGCTACTACTCTATGCATTCTGTCCTTTGTGATTATCACCATAAAGTCGCTGAAGATGCAATAGATAGATGCTAAGTTAATTAAAGCTCCGAGCAGGGCTTTTCTTATGTTAATTCACTAGTGAAGTTGTGGTCTTCTTTGATGATGTCAAGAAGCTTACTTAAGTCATCGATATAGGCATTGGCCTTAGCCTCTTGCAAAGCTTCTAAGCGGTCGGGGTCAAAGATAAAACCAACCGTATAAGCACCAAATCGCTTACCAGCTTCGATATCAGTGACGCTGTCTCCGACATAGATGACTTGGTCACGATACCACTTATTGTCGATGACAATCTTATTAAGACCTTCAGGGTCAGGCTTCTGTCTTTTGACATCGCCAGAACCAATAATGGCCTCAATATAAGAGTCTAAGTCGAAAGTCTTGAGGTTATCGATAACAGTCTCTTTGAGCTTAGAAGATACAATACCGATGTGATAACCTTCATCTTGCAGGGTTTTAAGTGTCAATAAGGCATGAGGCATGGGTTTATTGCGCTCGGTAAAGATGGATTTATTGTAGGCCTTATATTCTTCAATGAGGGTTTCTTCATCGATGTCAATAAAGTACTTCTCAAAGATTTCGTGTAAAGATGGGCCTAGGACTTCTAGTTGTACCTCTTTAGTAAACTCATCTAAACGATTATACTTTGTGAACAGGTATCTATATGTCTCAATGATGCCTTTTTCAGTATCTAATAGCGTACCATCAAGGTCAAAGATGATAGCTGGCTTTTTCTTTTTAAAGAAGAGCTTATCAAGGACACCAAAAAAGCCAAGTAAGCCAATGACAAGAAAGATACCACTCATGAGCTGAGCCATTCTTATCGATCCAAACATCAATGAATCCTGACGATGTCCCTCAATAAAGAAGCGGACAACACCATACCACATGAGATAGGCCCAGATGAGGTCGCCACGTTTACTGTGGAAGCGTTTGAGCAGTAATACAATGACAAGAAAGCCAAAGATACAAGCTAGGCTTTCATAGAAGAAAAGTGGTTCATAGTAGGTGCCACTTATATACATGCCATCCTTTAGAAAGCTCAAGATGCCATCATAGTAAGATGATGTTACTTCTTGACCATAGCACTCTTGATTGACAAAGTTGCCCCAGCGTCCAATAGCCTGTGCTAGTAACACATTCGGAACAATAGCGTCCCCCACTCTTAAAAAATCTATCTTTCGTCTATGACAATAAATAAGACCATATATGATGGCCAATAAGAGGCCGCCCTGTATAGCTAGGCCCCCATCCCAGATAGCTATGATGTCAAAAGGATTAGCTAAGTAATAGCTGAAATCATAAAAGACGCAGTACCAAAGTCTAGCGCCGATAATGCCAGATAACAGTACCCCAAAGAAAATATCATCAATGTAAAAAGAGGGGTATCTAAATTTCTTTAGATTAAAATACGACAAGATATAGGCAAGTATGGCCCCCGATATAATAAGTAGGGCATACCAGGTTATATTAACAGGGCCAATCTCTAAGAAGATTTGTCTTGAAGGCATGAATTCCATTTACTGTTCTCCTTCCTTGCCATAGTTGTTGGCAATAAATCTAGATAAGCGTTCCTTGAAGTCTTCATTACTATCGGTACCAAGGCGTAAAAGACAGAAGTTGGCAACAGCCGCTTCAATAATCACGCTTAATACCCGTCCTTCTCTAACTGGAATGACGATAAGCGGTTTCTCTAAGCCCATGATGTCGATAGTCTCAGTTACACCAGGGCCTAGACGCTCAATGTCTTCTTCTCTATCGTATGACCTGAGCTCGACTACAAAGTCAAGATTACACTTATCAAGACAGCTTACTGCTCCGAAAATCTTCGTCATATCAATAATGCCAATACCACGAAGTTCAAGCATATTCTTAAGTAGAATCGGTGCTGTACATATCAGTTCATTGTGTACACGCGATATCTCCACACAATCATCCGCCACTAACATATGACCTCGCCTTACAAGGTCTAGAGCAATCTCTGACTTTCCAATACCACTATTGCCTTTTAAAAGAACACCGACACCATAGATATTCATCATGACCCCATGATAGACCTCACAGGGCGCTAGATATTCATCGAGGTAGGCAGTAACCTGTACAGATACTCTAAGCGTCTCTTCGGTACTCTGTAAAACAGGGAAGTTGCGCTCAGTAGCAATACGTCTAAGGGCATCAGGTATGGGCAATGACCTGCTTATGATGATACAGGGCGTATAGGCATCAGTGATAATACCAAAGCGCTCATATTGAGTGTCTTCATCTAAGGTAGATATGAACTCGGTTTCCTTGATACCAATTATGTTGACGCGCTTTAAGTCATTAAGGCGGGTATAGCCAGCTAGCTCTAGACCAGGTCTATTGATATCAGGAGCGACTATCCAGCGCTCAAGACTACTTTCATCACCAGTTAACTGCTCCAGATTGAATTTTTCTTTTAAGTCTCTTACAAAGACCTTTTTATCCATACTAGTATCAGTCACGCCCTTCCTCCAATACTTTCTTCAAGTATATACCAGTAAAGCTATTAGGGTGAAGGCTTACTTCTTCTGGGGTACCTGCCACCAGTACCTGACCACCACCATCGCCGCCTTCAGGGCCTAAATCGATAATGTAGTCAGCTGACTTAATGATGTCAAGGTTGTGTTCTATGACAAGGATTGTATCGCCATTATCGACAATCTTCTGAAAGATGTCGATAAGCTTTCGCACATCATCGGTATGAAGGCCAGTAGTAGGCTCATCTAAGACGTATAGAGTCTTGCCTGTGGCCTTTTTTTGTAGTTCACTGGCTAGTTTAACTCTCTGAGCTTCGCCACCTGATAAAGTAGTAGCGCTTTGGCCAAGTTCAATATAACCAAGTCCGACATCATATAAGACTCGAAGTCTATCACGTATCTTTGGAATGGCGTGAAAGAACTCAAGAGCTTCCTTGACGGACATTTTTAAGACATCATAGATATTCTTACCCTTATAAGTGACAGCCAGTGTCTCATCATTGTACCGGCGACCATGGCACTCTTCACATTCCACAAAGACATCCGGCACAAACAACATCCCTATCTTCTTAACTCCATCGCCCTGACAGGCTTCGCATCTCCCTCCAGCCACATTAAAGGAGAAGCGGCCTTTGTCATAACCTCTTTCTTGAGCAGCTGGGGTCATAGCGAATAGCTCTCTTATATCATCAAAGACGCCAGTATAAGTAGCCGGGTTTGATCTAGGGGTTCTTCCTATTGGCTCTTGGGATATCTCGACAATCTTGTCGATATTTTCAATACCGCTAATCTTTTTATAAGCACCCGGATGGATTCTAACCCTATCAAAGGCCTTTTGGATAGCCTTGGTGATGATGTCATTTACTAATGTGCTTTTACCACTGCCTGAAACACCAGTAACACAGGTAAGGGTACCTAAGGGCACAGCAACATCGATGTTTTTGAGATTGTGCTCGCTCGCTCCTTGAACTTTTATGAACTTTCCATTTCCTTTACGTCTAGTCTTGGGGATGGGAATGAACTTGCGATGGCTTAGATATTGACCAGTTATTGAAGTAGATGACTCCATGACTTCTTGGGGTGTGCCAAAGGCCACGACTTCGCCACCATCGCTACCAGCTCCCGGCCCAATATCCACGATATAATCACTCTCTAACATCGTCTCTTCATCATGTTCAACGACGATAAGCGTATTGCCTAAATCGCGCATATTCTTTAGGGAGTTTATTAGTTTCATGTTGTCACGCTGATGTAGGCCAATTGATGGCTCATCTAAGACGTATAGGACACCGGTTAGACCACTACCAATCTGGGTAGCTAGTCTTATTCTTTGGGCCTCGCCACCCGATAATGTCATCGCCATCCTATCAAGGGTTAGATAACCCAAACCCACATCAACCAAAAACTTAAGTCTATCGCCAATCTCTTTTAATAGAAGTTTGGCAATCTCTTGGCGCATCTTATCAAGCTTTAAATCTTTAAAATAGGCATAGGCGTCAGTTACGGCCATCTGTGTAGCTTCATAGATATTCTTATCACCGACATAGACAGCTAGTGCCATCTCATTTAGTCTAGAGCCCTTACAAGTAGGACACACCGACTCATGCATATAAGAGCCTAAGTAGTCTTTCATCATACCCGACTTAGTAGAACGATAACGCCTATCAATTAAGACCTTGATACCTTCAATAAAGCCTCTTTTTTGATAACTGGTGCCACCACTTGTAACTAACTCTATATCGATAGGTTCTTTAGAACCATAGAGGATGATGTCCATCTCTTTTTTAGTGAAGTCTTTGATGGGTTTATCAAGGTCGATATTGTAGTGTTTTAATAGACTTTCAAATCTTTGCCAATCGACTCTATCGGTATCAACGATATTCTTATAAAAGCGAATACCGCCTTGTCTTATAGATAACTTCCTATCTGTAAAGAGTAAGTCTTCATCGACTTCTTCGGTTATACCCAAGCCATTACAAGTAGGACAGGCCCCAAGTGGTGCATTAAAACTAAAAAGGCGTGGTTCTAATTTAGGAATAGAGAAGCCACATTCAGGACAAGCGAAGTTACTAGAGAAGATAATCCGCTCTTGACCAACCTTAGCAACCACTAGACCATCCGCCAAATGTAAGGCTGTCTCTAGAGAATCAGACAAACGCGTCTCAATATTAGGACGCTTTTTAAGACGGTCAATAATGACTTCAATCGTGTGCTTTTTATTCTTTTCTAGGCCCTGAGCATCTTCTATCATCACCATCTCTCCGTCTATATATAGACGCATATAACCATCTTTCCTAAGCTTTTCAAAGAGGTCTTTGAAAGTGCCCTTACGCTCGGTGACGATGGGCGCTAGTATCTCAAGGCGTACTTCATCATCATAAGACATCAGTCTTTTTACCATTTGAGGTACAGTCTGAGCTACTATTGGCCGATTGTGATTGGAACAATAAGGTATACCACAACGAGCATACAGTAATCTTAGGTAATCGTATATCTCGGTAACTGTTCCAACGGTAGAACGGGGATTATTACTGGTCGTCTTCTGGTCAATGCTGATGGCTGGGGAAAGACCCTCTATCTCATCGACATCCGGTTTCTCCAGACCGCCCATAAACTGTCTAGCATAAGAGCTTAGTGATTCAACATAGCGGCGCTGACCTTCAGCATAGATGGTATCAAAGGCTAATGAGGTCTTGCCACTACCACTAAGGCCTGTCAAAATGACAAGCTTATCACGAGGAATAGTAAGTGATATATTCTTGAGGTTATTGACACGAGCCCCTTTGATAATGATGGCGTCCTTATTCATCTTTCACCTCCACATTCGCATTAAAAGCACTCAACAAATAGAGCGAACCACATACTATTATACATTCATATCGCCCAGCAAGATGCTGATACGCTTCCTTCATATCAGGGATATAGCTAAGGTCTAAGGCTTTGGCTACATTTTCTAAGTCCATCAAAGTTTTAGGACTATCAAAGGAAGTAAGAACAATCTCGTCAACTGCGCCCTTAAGCATCTCTAGCATCGACCTATGCTCCTTTGACTTTATGGCGCTAAAGAGCACACCTTTACTCTTAGTTATGTCTTTAATACTTTCGATAAGGGCTTTAACCGCATCAATATTGTGAGCGCCATCTAAAATGACTAGTGGGTGCTCGGATATAATCTCGTAGCGTCCCTGCCACAAAGACTTCTTTATCGCTAACTTCACTTTAGCTATATCTAGACATATCACGCCTATATCATTCAGATAATACAAAGCCTCAATAGCTACTGCTGCATTGTGCTTTTGATAGTGGGCATAGGAAGTAAGTTCGTATACTTCGTCACGATAGCCAAAGCGGCGTAAACCTAAGTCTTCGATATCTTTTATGTGTAGGTATTTACTTCTGTGTTTATCAGCTTCATCTTTTACGATATTACGCAAGTTCGCATCAAGGTTTCCTACTAAGATGGCACTATCGTCCTTGATGATACCAGCCTTTTCATAGGTGATAGCCTCTTTGGTGTTACCTAATACCTCCATGTGGTCATAACCAATGGTGACGATGATGCTTAAAAGGGGATGTTTAACGACATTAGTAGAGTCAAGTCTTCCACCTATCCCAACTTCAACTAATGCAAAGTCGACGCTTTCTTTTAAAAACCACTCACACATGATGAGATAATCCATCTCAAACATCGATAAACCCTCTTTAATAAACATGTCTACATGCTCATTGAGGATGTCTAAAAAGACATTTCCTGGTATCGGCCTTCCATTAATGCGAATCCTATCTAGATGTGTTTTGTAGTGTGGTGATTGTAATGTACCAACCTTATAGCCTAAGGCTACTAAACTATCACGCAAGAAGGTGATGGTTGAGCCTTTACCATTAGTACCGGCGACATGAACCATCTTAAAATTGCCTTCTGGATGGCCTAAGTCGTCCATAAGTCTAGCGAATTTATCAAAGCGTGGTTGGCGCTTACGGATGGACATCAGCCAATTCAAAGCTGTGTCTAAGTCATTAAACTGCATGACCTCTATTATAAACCAAGCCTAAATGAGGTGTCAGATCCTAGCTTGTGCAGGGGCATGCTATAATTTGTTGTATGCAGATAATTGGTAATGATTGGGACGAGATACTAAATGACGTCTTTAATAGTAGCGAATATCAAAAGCTACGCACGGACTTAGATTTGGCATACGCGCAAAAGGAAGTATATCCACCCGCACCACAGATATATAGAGCCCTTAGGCTCACATCTTATAAAGACACTAAGGTCGTCATCTTTGGCCAAGACCCTTATCACGAAAGAGGGCAGGCTTGTGGCCTTGCCTTTAGTGTACCAAGTGGCATAAAATTACCACCATCACTCATCAACATCTATAAAGAGATAAGTAGTGAATTTAATATCACCATGTCTACCTCAGGCGACCTCACTAAATGGGCTAAGCAAGGCGTATTGCTGCTAAACAGTACCCTGACCGTTGAAGCCCATAAGGCTAATTCCCATAAAGACTTGGGTTGGCGTGTCATTACCGATGCAATAACGAAGGCCCTCGATAAAAAGGAAGAGCCACTAGTATTTATGCTCTGGGGAAGAAATGCCAGAGATAAAAAGGTCTTTTTACATAATAAGCAGCATCTCATCTTAGAGGCAGCTCACCCTTCACCCTTAAGTGCCCATAATGGTTTCTTTGGTTGTGGTCACTTCCGTAAGTGTAATGACTACTTAAAAGAAAATGGCTTGGCACAGATAGACTGGTCTATCTAAAAAGACCTCTCTTCTTTACTTCTTCTTGCGTACATCCAAGAAACTCATAGCCAATCGTGGCTAAAGCAGTCTCGATGTCCTTTTCGTCTAACGGCTTTTCGCTTGTGATGATGACTTGTCCTTTACGGTAGTCACTTTTGACCTTGGAAATGCCTAAGGTCTTACGCAAGACATCATTGATATGGGCCTCACACATGGAACAGGCCATACCGCCTATCTTTACGGTCGTCTTATACACGTCTTCCTCCTAGTGTTGACTTCTATATTAAGATGAGCCCAATATACGGGGCTCATTAGTTACTTATCTGATTTTTAAGATAGGCAAAGATAAAGCTATTTATCTCGCCATCCATGACCTTATCGACATTGCCTTCTTCATAGTTAG
>CAZXIB010000029.1:0-11037 GCA_964639815.1 uncultured Thomasclavelia sp.
CAAGTTGCATGGCTTTGTTTAAGTCTCTTAGAGAAATGGTGTTATTCACAAAATCTTCGGCAAAAGAAAAGTATGAATCATCCGCACGATAGCCAATGATTACATCAACACCTGTTGTATCCGGCAAAAAGTGGCTGAGTATGAACTCTCTGGCACTTCTGGCGATTGGCGAAGTAATGTCAAACCATCTATGCGCTAGAAGTATGGCTAACCAGTTTAGAATGTTGAATTCACCCTGAGTCAAACGTATCACATTCATCCCATTAAGATCCAGAATGTACTTGTTTACATAGCCGTTATTCTTTATCGGACACGCCCATTCCTTTGCCAGTTCAATGCTTTCTGTACAGTAAAAGCCTTGTCCGTAGTCGTTGTATTTTTTGCCCATACCAAATCTAGGTGTCGTAACGACCTGTTGTGAGCCGTGGTAAATCTTCATCTCTTGTTTCATAAAATGCCTCAAATGTAATACTGTAGTATTAGCTTACTTCCAATATAATACCGTGGTATTAGTTTTGTCAATAAGGCACAAGTCTAATTCTAAGTATTAGAAGAAAGACAAGTTTAAGGCTTGAATGTGTGTCGGAAATTGGGCCGATGCTTTTTATTTGCAGTGGCCTGTGCTAGAATTGTTTTGTTTGTATAGAAAGAGGAAAAGTAAGTAAGAAATGGCAAAAGAAGTATTTAAGTATGAACTAGAAGGAAGAACGTTTACGGTTGAGACAGGTGAGATAGCTAAACAAGCCGGGGGCTCTGTTTTGGTACGTTATGAAGATACTGTCGTCTTATCGACAGCTACGGCCTCAGCTGTAGCTAAAGATACCGACTTCTTCCCATTAACGGTAAGTTTTGAAGAAAAGCTATATTCTGTTGGTAAGATACCGGGTGGTTTCTTGCGTCGTGAGGGCAGACCAAGTGAACACGCTACACTGACAGCTCGGCTGATTGATAGACCTATAAGACCACTGTTTGCTGAAGGCTTCCGCAATGAGGTTCAAGTTGTCAACACCGTCTTGTCGGTTGACCAGAACTGCAGTCAAGAGATGGCGGCCTTACTTGGCTCATCTTTAGCTTTATGTATATCGAATATACCCTTTGACGGACCGGTTGCTGGTGTCATCGTTGGCTATGTCGATGGTAAGTATGTAATCAATCCCACTAAAGAGGAAGAAGAGAAGTCTCTTATTCACCTCACTATAGCTGGCACAAAGGATGCCATTAATATGGTCGAAGCTGGTGCTAAAGAGGTCAGTGAAGAAGTCATGTTGGAGGGGTTATTATTTGGCCATAGTTATATTCAAAAGCTCTGTGCCTTCCAAGAGGAGATTATCGCTAAGGTTGGAAAAGAAAAGATGGAAGTCACTCTATACGAGATTGACCCCATTATCCGTAACTACGTCGATGAAAATGCCAAGCAGGCCCTCGAAGAAGCCGTTTCCATCAAACAAAAACTTGAGCGCTATGGCAAGATTGACGAAATTGAAGAAGAAGTAGTTAAATATTTTGAAGAAGCTGAAGATATCGATGAAACCTTCCGTATCAAAGCCATTAAACAAACTAAAGAATACTGCACGGAGATTGTTGCTGGCGAAGTCAGAAGACTAATAAGTGTTGAAAAGATACGTCCTGATGGTCGTGAAGTAAATGAGATTAGACCTTTAGATTCTAAGGTCGACCTCTTACCAAGAGCCCATGGCTCAGCCCTATTCACAAGAGGTGAGACGCAGGTCTTATCAGTTACTACCTTAGGTCCACTTGGTGATAACCAAATCATAGATGATCTCACTGATGTCGAAGAGAAGCGTTTTATGCACCACTATAACTTCCCGCCTTATTCCGTCGGTGAAGTTGGACGTATGGGCAGTCCTGGACGTCGTGAGATAGGGCATGGCGCCTTAGGTGAAAGGGCCTTATTACAGGTATTACCATCAGCTGATGAGTTTCCTTATGCGATAAGAACAGTCGCTGAAGTATTAGAGTCTAATGGTTCTTCATCGCAGGCTTCTATCTGCGCTGGTACGATGTCACTTATGGCAGCTGGCGTTCCTATTAAAGCTCCGGTTGCTGGTATAGCTATGGGTCTTATCACCTTTGGTGACCACTACACCATCCTTAGTGATATCCAAGGTATGGAAGACCACTATGGTGATATGGACTTTAAAGTCGCTGGCACCAAAGAGGGCATCACGGCTTTACAAATGGATATCAAAATTAAGGGCATCTCAAGAGAAATATTCGCTGAAGCCCTAGCCCAAGCCAAGGAAGGGCGTCTATACATCCTTGAGAATATGGCTACGGCAATAGATGCGCCAAGACCAGATGTATCTAAGTATGCACCTAAGATGGACCTTATCATGGTGCCAGTTGATAAGATTCGTGAAGTCATCGGCACAGGTGGCAAGGTTATTAACGCCATCATCGAAGAATGCGATGGTGTCAAAATCGATATTGATGACGATGGCAAGTGTGTAATATATCACCAAGACCGTGAAATGATTGATAAGGCCAAGGGTATCATCTATGACCTTGTTCGGGATATTAAGGTCGGCGAGATTTTCGATAGTAAGGTTATAAGACTAGAGAAATTTGGTGCCTTTGTTGAACTTTGTCGTGGCAAGGACGCTCTATTACATGTATCTAAGATAGACAATAAACGTGTTGAGAAGCCTGAAGATGTTCTAAAGCTAGGAGACATCATCAAAGTCAAAGTAACAGAAATCGATGATAAGGGTCGTATCAATGTCAGTGCTAAGGACTTACTAGAAAAACCGAGTTATAGCGAGAAGAACCATGATGGCGCTCATTATAATAAGGTCAATCGCGAAAGACCAACTGGCGAAAAGCGTTACTTTGGCAAGAAAAAGGATGAGTAATCATCCTTTTATGAACTTATGCGCATAAGAAAACGCAAGTGGGTAGCCCCTTACTTAGAGAAAGAAGACCGCTACCTCGTTAGAGAAAAGCCACTAAAGTTAATAGCTGAGACTGTATATCTAGAGTTAGGCATGGGCATGGGCGACTTCATCGCACATAGTGCAGCTACAAATAAGGACATCCTATACATTGGTTTTGAAAAGGAGATGACCTGCGTGGCTAAGGCATGTCAGAAGTTTAATGAGTTAGATATTGATAATGTCTTAGTTATCCATGATGATATAAAATGCTTAGCAGAATACTTTGATAGACAGGTAGACCGCATCTATCTGCCTTTTAGTGACCCTTGGCCCAAAAAAGGCCATACTAAACGGCGACTCACCCATAAAAACTTTCTAGACCTCTATAAGGACATACTCAAAGATGATGGTGTAATTATCTTAAAGACCGATAATAGCCCCTTCTTTGACTTTTCTATTATGAGCTTTTTAGAAGATGACTTTAAGATGATAGAGTTTAGCACCGATAGACATCGCATACCTAACGAAGATATCTTGACAGCTTATGAAAGAAAGTTTATAGAGGAGGGCAAGCAAATCTATTATGCCGTTTTTAAAAAGGCTACAAGTGGGGTATAATGAGGCAGTGAAAAAGATATTAACGCTGTTACTAGTGATGGCGATGCTGATAAGTTTTAGCGCTTGCGCACAAGCCAAGACCTATATAGCCTATACGGTCTATCCGATAGGTTATATTATTGAGCGCATTGCCGGTAGCCGCCTAGAATCCATCTCCATCCAAGACAACGTCTTAGTTCAAGTAGCCTCTCTTGTAGATGATTATGAGACTATATTGGAAGATACTTCTTACTTCTTCTATATCGGCGACTTAGAACCATATCTTGACCTATATGAAGAAGAAATCACTGCCACTGGTGTTACCTTCGTCGATTTATCGGAGCTTAATGCCATCTATAAGTTTCAACGCTACACTTTAGTCTATGTCGATGGTGTGGAGACCTATATTGAATCGTCATACTATAACTCATCGCTTTTTGATGTGGTCGATGTCAATGAGCTTGACTTGTCACTGTGGATAGATCCTATTGGTATGTTGTCGATGGCCGAGCGTATATATAGTACTTTAGCTAGTAACTATGCCGAGGCTGCCAGTGAATTCTTAGCAAACTATGAGAGCCTAAGAGAAGATCTTATCAGTCTAGATGCGGCTTATCAGGAGCTCTCTCAACGCCTCAAAAACAACAACCAGACCATCAAAATTGTCACCATGACACCTAATTTCAACTCTTGGCAAAAGGCCTACGGCTTCCAGATTTATCCGGTTTGCCTTTCTAAATATGGTGCCCTACCAACTGATGACCAACTCGAAGTCATCAAACAGCGTATCATCGCCGATGGCGTCCAATACATCGCCTATGAGCCCAATATGACTGATGAGATGATTGAACTGTTCAATGAGCTTGAAAGCGAGCTAGGCCTTACGCGTATAAGTCTCAATAACCTAAGTAGCTTAACGCCTTCACAAATTGCCTCTAATAAGGATTATCTTTCACTCATGTACGAGAATCTCAATGTCTTAGAAAACTTGACGACTTCCATCTTGTCAGAAGCAGAAGCAGCTAGTACGACAAGTGGAACACTTGATAGTATTGCGGAGTGACCTAGTAATGAAAATGTTAGTGATAGACGGCAATTCCGTCCTCTTTAGAGCCTACCACGCTACAGCCTCTAATCCATCAGTTCCTATCATGTGTACATCTAAAGGCCAATACACCAATGCCGTGTATGCCTTCTCTAATATGCTGAATAAGGCTTTGCAGATGATAAGGCCAGAGTATTGTGTTGTAGCCTTTGATAAGGGCAAGCACAACTTCCGTCATGATATGGATGCCTCCTATAAGGCCAATCGAAAACCAACGCCAGAACCCTTAAAGGAACAGTTTGCCTTAGTAAGAGAATTTCTTGAAGCCTATAATGTCCCCTATATCGAATACGATGAGATTGAAGGGGATGACATCATCGGCTCTTTGACGCAGAAGTTTCCGCTTGTCTCAACTTGTATACTGACATCAGACAAGGATATGTTACAGCTTTTAGATGAAAGAACCTCAGTTTATCTCATGCGCCGAGGCCTTAGTGATATAAGCGTTGTAACACCTGATAATCTCGATACCATCTGGGATGTTAGTCCAGAACAGGTCATTGACCTAAAGGCCCTGATGGGTGATAGCAGTGATAACATCCCCGGTGTAGAACATATTGGTGAAAAGACAGCTATCCAATTATTACAGGCCTATGGTAATCTCGATGGCATCTATGAGCACATCGATGAGCTTAAGGGTAAGCGCAAAGAATACCTCATTGAAGGCAAAGATAATGCCTACCTCTCAAAAGAGCTGGCTACTATCAGAAGAGATGTCGACTTTGATGTCGATGTCGAAGACCTCAGAGTCAACCTTAGTTTAGAAGACGTCAATGCCTTCTATCGTAAATACGAGATGACATCACTCATAAAAAAGACGTTAGTAGTAGATTCTGATACTAAGCGTACTAAAAAGGTCGATGTAGCAAGCTTTAGCGATAAGCCAGTCATCTATCTTGATACCGATGAGCTAGAATACATAACGAAGATTTATGGTCTAGCTATCGCAACAGGCAAAGATGTTAACTACATAGCCTACGAGGACCTAGTACAAGATACTGGATTTTTGACACTTTTAGCCGATGATAGTCCTAAGGTTGTCTATGACTACAAACGTTTTAAGCACAATATGGAAAAGATGGGCCTAGAAGTCGGAGACAACTATGACGATGTCATGTTGATGGGGTTTTTAGTTAATAACTATTACGACTCCTTGGAAGCCCTACTAAGGGGCTATGGCCATGACTGTTATATTGAAGCTAAGGAGATATATGGCACTTTAAAGAAGCCCAAAGTAATCGATACCCAAGCCCAGGCAAAACGAGCCTGTAATTTTGCTTTGGCATTAGAAGACATCTATCTAAACAGTGAAGTTGAGCTCAAAGAAAAGGAAGTCTATAACTTATACAAAGATGTCGAACTTCCGCTAGCCCATGTCCTATACGACATGGAAAAAGAGGGTATTTGTTGTGATAGGGCAGTTTTAGAAGACCTAGGCAATGAACTTTCTAAACGCATCGAAACAAAAGCACAAGCTATATATGAGCATGTCGGCCATACCTTTAATATCAATTCAACGGTACAACTTGCTGAAGTGCTTTTTGATGAGCTTGAGTTACCAGCCAATCGTAAGCGTTCGACTAATGCGCAAGAGCTTGAGAAGTTAGAGCTCTATCATCCAATCATCAAAGACCTTATGGATTATCGCAAGGATACAAAGCTCTATTCGACCTATATCGAAGGCTTAGAGAAAAACATAGCCAAAGACGGTAAAATCCATACGATTTTTTCCCAAACGATAACCCAGACTGGTCGTCTTTCTTCTTCTGAGCCTAACTTACAAAATATCGCTGTTCGCGATGAGGAGGGCAAGGCCATCCGTAAAGCCTTTATGGCAACAGGCGATAATCTCTTACTTTCAAGTGATTACTCGCAGATTGAACTGAGGGTCTTAAGTGCCTTAGCTGATGAACAGTCGATGAAGGAGGCCTTTGATAAGGACATTGACATTCATACTAAGACAGCTATGGATATTTTTGGTTTAAGAGAGGAAGAAGTCGATGATTTACATCGCCGCAAAGCCAAGGCCATAAACTTCGGTATCGTCTATGGCATTAGTGACTTTGGTCTAGCTAAACAGGCCGGTCTTTCGGTATTTGAAGCCCGTGATATCATCAAGAGCTACTACATCACCTATCCCAGTGTTCGCACCTTTTTAGATGGTGCTGTTCGGGAATGTGAAGAAAAGGGCTATGTAACGACTATCCTAGGGCGCCGTCGCTATATTAAAGAGATAAACTCTGATAACTACAATATGGTTGAGTTTGCTAAGCGAGCAGCCAAAAACTCTAAAGTCCAAGGCTCGGCTGCCGACCTCATCAAAGTCGCCATGGTCAATATCCATAAGCGCATGAAAAAAGAAGGTCTAAAGTCGAAAATGGTCTTGCAGATACACGATGAGCTCATCTTTGATGTCTTACCACAAGAAAAAGAAATCATGATGACCCTTGTCAAAGAGGAGATGACTAAGGCCATTGATTTAAATGTTAAGCTTGAGGTATCGATGAGTAGTGGACGCAATTGGTATGAGGCTAAGTAGATGCCAGAACTTCCTGAAGTAGAGACAGTCAAAGAAACCCTAAAGGCTTTAATATTGGATAGATGTATAAAAAACATCTACATCCGCTATACCAATATCGTTGAGACTGACAATGAAGAATTTAAAAAGGCCCTTATCGGTAAGAGTTTTACCGATATAAAGCGCAGGGGAAAGTTTCTCATCTTTGAACTAGATGGAAATACTAGTTTTTTTTCACATCTTCGAATGGAGGGTAAATACTACTATGTCGATGCGGAAGCACCTATTGAAAAACATAGTCATGTCATCTTTGACCTCGATAATAAAAAGCAGTTACGCTATAACGATACTCGTAAATTTGGTCGCATGGGTCTATTGCCATTTGGCAGTTACAAAGACATCAAGAATCTTGGGCCTGAGCCTTTTAGTGATGAACTAAGTGTAGACTATATAAAGGAAAGGTTGGCACATTCAAAACTACCAATTAAGAGCTTGTTATTAGACCAATCATTCATCGCTGGTATTGGCAATATCTATGCCGATGAGATATTGTTTTGTGTGGGCGTAGCACCGACTCTTAGAGCCTGTGATTTTCCAAAAGAGAAGGTAGATAAGCTTATTGAGGCGACGCGGAAAGTTTTAAGTGCTGCAATTGCTCAAGGTGGTACTACTATACGTTCTTATACTTCTTCTCTTGGTGTTACAGGGCGCTTTCAAAATGAACTATCCGTTCACACTAAAGAAATCTGCCCTAAGTGTAACGGCGATATAAAGAAGGTAAAGGTAGGAGGCCGGGGCACATATTATTGCCCAGTCTGTCAAAGATGATGCGTATAGCCATAACCGGAAGCATCGCTAGTGGCAAGTCGACACTAGCTTCTTACTTAAAAGAAAAAGGTTATACAGTCTATGATTGCGATGTCATAAATGCCGAGTTACTTAAAAAGGGTGAAGATGGCTATAAGGCAGTCGTGGGAGCCTTTGCTGAGATATTAGATGAAAATGGTGCCATCGATAAGAAGAAGTTGGCATCTACTGTCTTTTTCGATAAAGAAGCTAATATCCGCCTTAATTCGATTATGCATCCGCTTATAAGAAAGCGTTTATTAGCCTTAGCTGAGACTATTGACCCTTTTATCATTGAGGTACCCTTACTTTTTGAAGTGGGGTGGGAAAATCTATTTGATGAGGTTGTCACTGTAGTGGCAAATGAGGAGTTGACTATAGATAGACTAGTATCTAAGGGTTATAGTGTTAGAGAAGCTAAAGCTAGACTAAATCTACAGATGCGCCCAGAAGATAAGATAGCTATGAGCAATCATGTGCTATATAATGATGGCGATATCGATAGCTTTAAGAAAGCTATCGACGCATGGATAGAAGAAGTATTATGTTGAGTGGAGAACTTATTAAGATTGAAGGAATAGCTGAAGTTACAGGCGAGCGTCTGAAAGCCTTAGTCTTTCTCTATGCTGAACTCATAAGCGAAAAAGCCATCTTATTATTTTTAAACATGGTTCACTTACATCACTATAAGGTTTATAAAATTTCGGAACTTCTAAGTATCTTAGATATAGGCATTAGTAGCTTTGAAAGACAGCGCAAAGAACTTGAAAGCTTTGGTTTAGTAAAGACCTATAAGCGCGATAGTGGTTATCTTATTGACTTACATGAACCATTAAAACCAGAAGAATTCTTTGCCAGTCATATATTTGACCGTTTATTAGTCCACAAGGTCGATAAGAGGTATGATAAACTGCGCTCTCTACTTTTGCCCGATGCGACCGATAAGAAAAATTACAGTGACATTTCACAAAAACTGACAATAGAATGGAATGCGGATAAGGAGCGTGAATACATTGACCTCAAGACCCTGCAAGAGAAAACGGGTTTCCCCATTAAACTTCTTTGCGAATCAACTAGCAATTTGACCTTTCCTAAGGAGCTAAGAACCAAAGATAATCTCGTGCTTATCAGTAGATTAGGGGAGCGTTATGGTGTCGGTGTTGACGATATGCGCAAATACCTCGATAAAGCCATTCTCAGAAGTCCGGTGTTAGCCTTAGATACAGAGACTTTGAAAAGATGGTGTAGTTCAAATAAAAGTAGAGTTACCTACACAAATCCTGATGGTAAGCCTATTAAGACACCAGTAGAATATTTGAGGGAACTACGTGGGCAAGACCTCACTAAAGCAGACCTCGATTTTGTGTATAAGCTAGTAGAAGGGGCACCTGAGATACCTGATGATGTGATTAACTATTTACTCAAGTATACCTTTGACCTCTTTGGGCAGAATATCAACCAGTCTTATATAAAAGCTATTTTGAATAACTGGAAGTATAAGGATATTGATACAGTAGCTAAAGCACAAGCTGAGATAGATAGATTTAACGTCTCTTTTAAAAGAAAAGCTATCGATGATATTCCTGATTACAGTAAATATGAAGACAGTAACCTTCCTCAAATCGAAATCGACCCTGAGGTATTGGAAGACTTCTTTGGAGGCGAGTGATGGATAGACTAAAGTTACCTAACATAGATAAAGTGATAGATGATAGTGAACGTCGCGAAGCCTTAAGAAGCGATAAAAATGTCATAGCTTTTTTAGAACAAAATAACTTAAATCTTGAAAACATAAAAAGACTTAGCTTATTAGAGGATTATAGTAGCAGTCTTAAGATTTGCGAAGGCTGTGAGAGTTTAGAAAATTGTCGACAAAAGGCAAGGGGACAGAAAGTTACACTGCGTGTCATATCTGAGCAATTGTTTGATGAGGTGACTTTTTGTAAGTATCACGCCCAACAGGCGGAAAAAGACCGTTTCTTAGCTAATATTATCTACTCTGATATCCCTAAAAAGGACAAGTACTTGCGCTTAACAGATCTTAAGGAACTCTCTAAAGAGGCCAGTCCCTTTGGCGATATCGTAAGGCTATTAGTAAGTGCAATCACGACGAGACAAAAACGTGGTTATTACTTGTCAGGCAAAATGGGTATTGGCAAGACTTATATCACTACGGCCTTTATCAACGAAGTGGCCAGTAGAGGTCACTCGGCTGCCTTTATAAATGCCAACGCCTTTGCGAGTGATATGCGCCGTCTTGTCATGAGTGATAACCATCGTTACATTGAATTGCTTGACGATATAAAAAATGTCGAATATCTCGCCATCGATGACATCGGTGCTGAGAACATCTCAGGTTTTGTCCGTGACGACCTCTTTTTCAATATCTTAGATTATCGTATGGGGGCAGAACTATTTACTATCTTCACCAGCAATCTACCACTAGATGAACTGACGAAATCTTTGGCTGAAACAAGTCATGATGGTAGCATGTTAAAGGCTGAGCGCATCAGAGAACGGATAGAAGTACTGGCTAAGCCGGTCTTCTTACGTGGCGAAAATAGACGTTTTAAAGAATAGTGATTGTGCTAGACCACGACTTTGCCACATGCAAAAGACAAAACTTCAACTACTACAATAATTCACGAACCTTGTAGTCTGTAATGTTTTGTTCTCTATGTTTTTATTAAGTGTTTTAAAAGAGAGGGGCGTATATGAGATTGACATTGTCTATCTTGAAATCAGAAGTTTATAACAGTATCAAGTATAAAGAAAAGATAGTTACAAATTGGTTGTTTTTGCTTCTAATTCTAATTATTGAGTGCAGTGTTTATTTTGGATTACTAGGAGAATTTAGTACTGAGATATTGTTGTATTTGCTTCTTTCATTGTGTTTGGGAGCTTGCCTATTAACCCATAGAGTACCTAAGTTTGTTAACCTAATTAAAAGGGGCGAAATTTCTAAGTACTTTGTTTATCCCAAGGATATATGGCTAGTAGTAGTTATTGAGGATTTTTCTGAGTCTCTCGTGTTATTTCTTGAGAACATTATATTAGTCATACCAATTTTCTTTATG
>CAZXIB010000030.1:0-10721 GCA_964639815.1 uncultured Thomasclavelia sp.
AGAGACTTTATTCTAAGAGGAGATAGGAGTCATGGGATTTCATGCGTAATTGCTATTTGTTGTCTAAAGGCCTTGTATTTTTGATATGGGCCAAGTAGAATTGACATGTCAATGGTGTCATATAATACTCCAATAAGGGGAGTAGTTTCTACATCTAGCCGTAAACTAGATACTATGACAAATTCATTTATTTGTCGATGATGCTGTTGATGAATGAATGGAGGAGAATAATGCTAAAAAAGATTTTTAAGTGCCTGCTTGTGCTGGTCATGATGCTGTCGATGGTTGCTTGTAGTAGCAGTGATAGCGATAGTGGTAGTGACAGTGATGGCACCACAACCTACAAGATTGCCCTATTAGTTCCTTACTTAGGCGATCAGAGTTATTTTGACACGACAGCTGCAGGTCTAGACGACCTAGAGGCTGCCTATGACAATGTGGAGACCGTCGTTGTTGAGATGGGCACTGACGCTAGTAAGTACGAAGAATATTTCGATGATATCTGCTCTAGTGGTCAATATGATTTAGTTGTTTCTGGTGGCACTGATTGTGAGTCATATCTATACGCCGCTTGTGAGAAGTATCCTGACCAACTATTCATGAACTTCGATTATGCGGATGAGCCACCTTCAAACTGCTACGCTGTTACTTACAGCACTGCTGATGAGGGTTATATCGCTGGATATCTAGCTGCTTTAATTACTGTAAGCGATATGGAAAAGGCAAATTCTGATAAGAAGGTTGGTGTTGTCGTCGGTATGGACATCACTTCTATGAACGACTTCATCGGTGGTTTCTTACAAATCTGCATCGATATGGGCGTACAAGTTTACATTGGCTATACTGAAAGTTTCTCTGATACTGCCAAGGCTAAGGAGTTGGCTCTAGAGATGTATAATCAGGGTGTTGACGTTATTTGGCAAGTGGCAGGTAGTGCCGGTACCGGTGTCTTTGAGGCCGCTGCTCAGGTAGATAAATACAGCTTCGGCGTAGACTCTGACCAGACTCTGACTATCGCCGATGAGTCTTTGACTTCTACTATCGTTACTTCCTTTTACAAGGACTGCGGTAGTGCAATCTTTGGTGCTGTTGAGCTACTTATGGAAGGTAACTATCCCGCAGGTACAACTGCTACTTTGGGTCTAGCTGAAGATGCTGTTGGCCTAGTTGATAACGAGCAGTATCAAACCATGGTTCCCGAAGAAATTCGCACCCAAGTAGAAGAGCTAATCGACAAGGTAAAAAGTGGCGAAGTTGAGGTTTACAGCGTGAAGGCTGATCCCGATTCATGGGAGTCTATTAAGGCCGCCGCTACTGCTTCTGTGGACTAATTCCACGGGAATGTAAACTGCATAATTACGTTTGGATAGGGAATGCTCCACAATTCCGGTTATATCCGGAAGCGTGGGGCATTCGCTTTAGTGAAAGGGGAACGCCATGAGCGAGACGATTTTAAAACTCGACCACATTACTAAGGTCTATCACAATGGAACTGTAGCCAATCGAGACATTTCCATTGAATTTGCGAAAGGGGGAATTCACTCCATTGTGGGTGAAAACGGCGCGGGCAAGTCCACGCTGATGAATATCATCTTTGGCATTGAGAATGCCTCAGATGGCACAGTTACTTATAAGGGGCAGGAAGTCCATTTTTCTAGCTCCATGGATGCCATTAAGGCTGGTATAGGCATGGTGCATCAGCACTTCATGCTAATCCCTACGCTGACAGTAGCACAAAATATTGTCTTGGGTATGGAGCCAACCAAGAATGGTATTTTTATTGACTATAAAACGGCGGTAGAAAAGACTCGTGCCCTAAATGAGAAGTATGACTTTGATATCGACGTTACTAAGAAGGTTTCTGAACTTTCGGTAGGTGAAAAGCAGAAGGTAGAGATTCTTAAAACCCTTTATAGAAATGCGGAGGTCATCATTCTTGATGAGCCAACCTCTGTTTTAACCCCTCAGGAAACAGAAAAGCTGTTTCGCGAGCTTGAAGGTCTAAGACAAGAGGGACACACCATCTTGTTTATCTCCCATAAGCTTGGCGAGGTAAAGCAGATTTCCGATACGATTACGGTTATGCGAAATGGTGAAAGCCGCGGTACTTATAATAACGCTGACATTACACTGGATGATTTGACTTCCTTAATTATCGGTAGGGAACTGGTAACAGGCTATGATGATAAAAAGACACAGCTAAAAGACTCAAGACCCATACTCCAAGTAGAGAATGTCAAGAAAGTTGTCGACAATGTCCCTGTGCTCAAGGATGTTTCCTTTACGGTTAAAAGCGGTGAGATTTTAGGTATTGCCGGTGTACAGGGTAATGGGCAGGATGTTTTAATTCGAGCAATAACCGGTCTAACCTCTATGAGTGAAGGCAAGCTTATACTTGATGGCAAGGATATTACTAAGCTTTCCATTAAGAAAAAGCGGGCTTGTGGCATTGCTTATATCCCTGAAGACCGCATGGAGGATGGTTCAGCCTTAGAAGGCTCGATAAGCGACAACATCGTTTCTACATACTATGATAGAGAACCATTTAGTGGTAAGTTCTTTATCAATCAAAAGCGGATTGATGAAGAGGCTGACCGCTTAATTGAAACATTCTCTGTCAAAACGCAGTCCAATAAGGCCAAAGTAGGTAGCCTATCTGGAGGCAATATTCAAAAGGTTGTAGTGGCTCGCGAGTATAATACACAGCCTCTTTGTATGATTGCTGAACAACCAACCCATGGTATTGATATCGGTAGTGCCGAGTTTATCCATATGCGCCTCATTGATATGCGCAATGACGGTGCTGCTGTGCTACTTGTCAGTGCCGATTTAGATGAAATCATGAGTCTATCAGACCGTATTTTGGTGGTCTACGATGGGCAGATTGTGGGTTACTTCAAAGACCTCAAGGGCCTGACCCGCGAAGAGTTGGGCTATTACATGCTCGGTGTTAAGCGACACACCGAAAAAGAGTTAAAAGGAGCGATAAATGACTGAACGGAAACTGAGAAAACCAATGAGTCTTGCGTCCAATGATTTGGCATTCAACATTGTCAAGATTCTTATTGCCATCCTCATCGCCATGGCTATTACTTTTGTAGTGCTATGCCTAGTATGCGATACACCAGTTGATGCGTTTATTACCATGCTGACATCACCGGCGGCCAGTTCTAATATGTTTGGGCGTGTACTCAAAAACATGGTGCCCATTATTTTTTCAGGTCTGGCTTGTGCACTATTATTTAGGACAGGTCTTTTCAACCTGAATGTGGAAGGTCTGTATTACATCTGCGGTATCGCCTGTACTGCTTTGGCAATTCAGGAATTAGGCAATGGTTTTATTCATCCATTAATCTGTTGTCTTGCCTCTGGTTTACTAGGAGCACTGCTAATGTGTATATCTGGGTTTTTAAAGGCTAAATTCAAGGTCAATGAGTTGGTATCTTCTTTGATGTTGAATTCCATTTTCTTATATCTTGGCCTATATATTCTGAAAAATACCGGTATGCGTGATCCAAGTTATGCCAACATTGGCTCTTATACGTTTGCCGAGACGGCGATACTACCATATATCACTAGCAACATGAATATAACTATTGGCTTTCCTATTGCCATCTTGGCAGTGGTATTAGTGTACATACTATTAAAGAAGACTAAGCTGGGCTATCAGATTCGAACCTCTGGTTTAAATCCCAAGTTTGCCAAATACTCAGGCATGAGTGCCTTTGTGCTTTTTATGTTAGTACATGTGATTGCTGGATTTCTCAGTGGTGTAGGCACTTCTTTGGAATTAATGAGTAACTATACTCGCTTTACTTGGAAGGAGCTTCCTAACCTCGGTTGGGATGGTGCTCTAATGGCTATGCTCGGCAAAAACAATCCCATAGGCGTACTCATTGCCTGCTTTGGTATGAGTTGGCTTACGGTCGGTGCTTCTCAGCTGCAGTACATGGGCGTGGATAGTGAGATTATTTCCATCGTGAAGGCGATTTTGGTTCTATTAATTTCCTCGCAGTACTTCCTAAGAAAGTGGAAAGAAAGAGCTTTATTGAAGGAGGGAACAGAAAATGCTTGATGAGATTATTGTTCGTATTTTGAGTGAAGATTTTCTAGCAACCCTGATAAGAGTGTGTATTCCATTAATGTTTGCGGGACTTAGTGCCTATACAGCTTCACTAGCTGGCATCTCCAACATTGCTGTAGAAGGTATAATGCTGATGAGTGCTTTGTTTGCGGTGCTGGGTGGCTATTGGACAGGTAATGCTTGGTTGGGCCTTTTGATTGCGGTTGTCGTTGGTATACTTATGGCCCTAATCATACCGCTTTTCACTATTAAACTGGGGACATCGCCTGTTTTGGTGGGCATTGCCCTAAATACATTCTCTACATCGTTTACCGTATTCCTACTTTATATCTTTACTCAAAACAAGGGCACTAGTGCCTCTATTGCATCCCCTTCTTTGGGGACGGTAAATCTGCCATTCTTAGACAACATTCCCATTCTGCGGGCCATCTTTAACAATCAATATACCATCGCTTATCTTTGTTTCTTGATGATTATTGTAGTGGCGATTTTGGTATATAAGACACCATTTGGTTTGCGTATGAAGGCTACAGGTTTAGATGAAAATGCAGCCCGCTCTGTTGGTATAAACGTAAGTCGTGTACGTGTCATTGCTATTATTATCTCTGGTTTATTAGCTGCTTTGGGTGGTGCTTATATGACAATGGGTTATCTTACCGCCTTTACCAGCAACATGATTGCTGGACGTGGCTGGATTGGTATTGCGGCTCAGGCTATTGGTGGAGCAAATTTACTAGGTGTGGTCTTGACAACACTACTCTTTGCCCTTTTCCAAGCCATTGCCAACATCCTTTCCATTTATAACCTACCAAGTGACTTGGTACAGATGATTCCCTATTTGGGCGTGTTAGTTGGTTTTACGGCCTTCTCGGTAATCAAATATTATCGCCATAAAAAGCTAACTGGAGAAGATTGATTTTCTTTAAGGTACAGCACTAAGGCTGCACAGAAAGGGTTATTGCATGAGCTTTCAGAATTTTCAGGACTTTCAAAACGAAGTATTGCGTCTTATAACTGACCCGAAGCTAACATTTCGGGAGCGGATGATTGAGCTTGCCAAGGTAGCTGATGACCAAGTGAACATCATCGAGTACAGTGAAACTACGCGCAAGCTAATTGATAAGAACATCGTCTTTCAGATGTATGAGGGTAGCGCTCCTTTTAGACCTCGCTATTGTGTACCAGACTATTCCCTTTTTATGAAGCAGGGCAGTGAATTTTTGCAACTGGAACCTCCGACAGATATTTGGACGGCAGTGGGCAATCTAATGTGTTTTTATCACAATCAGACTGGAGCTGGTGGCTTGCCGGTATATGCTGGCTGTCTTGATGAACTACTAGATCCCTTCATTGCTGATGAAGCCGAGGCTCGCAAGGCCATCAAGATACTCTTAACGCACATGGACACCACTAATGGCGATGCCTTCTTCCATGCTGACTTGAGTGGTCACGACAACAAGGCAGCTCGTATCTTGTTAGAGCTGTCTGCTGAGATGCAGCGTCCCTGTCCTAATATGAGTATGCTTTATAGGGCTGATACTCCCGACGAGCTAGCTTTAGCCGCTATTAGAGCCGGCTTAGAGTGCTCTAAGCCCAGTTTTGCCAATGATGCCCTCTATAGGGAAGATAATGGTGATTATGCGGTCGTTAGTTGTTATAATACGTTACCAATCGGTGGCTCTGGTATGACTTTAGTACGTTTAAACATGCAGTATCTTCCGCAACTTGCCACCTCTAAGGAACAACTACTAGATGAAGTAATCCCTGCTGTAACAGCTGCTATGTGCGAAGTAATTGATAAGCGCACCCAGTTCATTGTCGATACCTGTCACTACTATGAAAATACCTACATGTTCAAAGAGGGTTTACTGCATAATGACGATGAGCACATGATTGGTATGTTTGGCTATGTGGGATTAGCGGAATGTGTCAATGGCATCCTCAAGCCTGCCGATGTCTCAGGTCGTTATGGTAACTGTGAAGAAGCTGATGCCTTGGGTGAGGCCATTATGGAGCGCATGTATGCTGAGATAAATAAGTATAAACCCAAGTATGGTAAGATTCGTCTTCATGCCCAAGTAGGTGTCATGAGCGATACAGACTGCTCACCTGGTGGTCGTATTCCTATTGGTGATGAACCAGAACTGCCACTACATCTGCATCAGTTTGCTAGGATGCATAAGTACTGTGCTGCTGGCTGTGGCGATATCTTTCCCTTTGACGATACGGCTAAACGCAATCCCGAAGCCATTCTTGATATCATTAAGGGCGCTTTCGCTGTAGGTGTGCGATATCTGTCGTTTTATTCTAATAACTCTGATATGGTGCGTATCACTGGTTACCTAGTTAAACGCTCTGACATTGAAAAGTTAAGTAATGGCCAGCAAACCATCCATGATGCTACTGTCTTGGGTAAGGGGATTACCGAGGGCTTAGGCTTATTAGACCGCAAGGTTAGAGGTGTATGATTACTGCCCCTATCAATAAAATTATTCCATTTAGCTGTGTAGATGGTCCGGGTAATAGGACAGCCATATTTCTTCAAGGTTGTAACCAAGCCTGTCTTTATTGCCATAACCCTGAGACGATTGCTATGTGTAATGGCTGTGGTACCTGTGTGGTTGTTTGTCCAGTCGGTGCACTATCATTAAAAGAGGGGAAGGTGTCTTATGATATCAGTAAGTGTCGTTTTTGCGATGAGTGTCTTAGAGCCTGTCCTAACCTCAGCTCTCCTAGAATACGAAAACTCTCAGCAGAGCAAGTGATGGACGAGATTTCTATTAACTTACCCTTTATTAGCGGTGTTACTGTGTCTGGTGGGGAGTGTAGCCTCTATATAGACTTTATTCATGAGTTTTTTGCGCTTGTTCGTAAAAAAGGCAAGAGCACTTTTATTGATACTAATGGCCAAATCCCACTTTGGGATAAAGAGAATCTTTTAGCTGTGACCGATAAGATTATGATTGACCTCAAATCCGCTGATGATGACGAGCATCGGCGTTTGTCGGGTTTATCGGCAGCCCTACCAATTGAAAATATTCGCCATCTAGCCCCCCTGGGCAAGATTTTTGAAATTCGAACGGTAGTGGTACCGGGGCTATTAAATAATCGTCACACAGTAGAAACTGGTGCGCGACTCATTGCTTCCTATCCTGACATTCGCTATAAACTCATACGTTATCGACCCTTTGGGGTGCGCTCAGATATGCCAAAGATGCCAGTGCCTACAAATGAGGAGATGGCAGAGCTTGAAGACTTAGCACGGAGCTTTGGTGCCCAGAATGTGAGCGTGGTATAAAGGAGAATGAGATGAATTTAAGAACAGACTTACATTTACATCTAGATGGTTCTGTCCGTCCATCTACTGCTTGGAAACTCATAAAAGAGCAGGGATTGACCCTACCGGGATGTGATACAGAAGAGGAATGTCGCCGTCGTATGATTGTAGGTGATGATAGTGATAGCCTTTTGGCTTACTTTCGAGCCTTTGAAATCCCGGGTGCCATTTTAAATACCGAGGCAGCTTTAGAAAGGGTGAGTGAAGAGCTGATTGAAACTTTACATCAAGACAAAGTGGGCTACGCTGAAATACGGTTTGCTCCGCAACTTCATGCTCCCCTGTCACAAAAACAGGCTGTAGAGGCCGTGCTTAGAGGTTGTAGTCGTGGTCAAGAACGCTTCCCGACCGTACGCACAGGCATAATTCTTTGTGCCATGTCTTTTGGCGACCCCGACAAAAACAAGAATGAAAACTGGCAAACGTTAGAGCTATGTGCCGCTATGCCTAACAAACTAGCATTTGACCTAGCTGGTGAAGAGATATCACTAGAGGGCTTTGCCCCGCTATTTCGCGAAGCTAAACGACGTGGTGTTCCTTTTACTATTCACGCTGGTGAGGCAATGGGGCCTGAGAATGTTCGTCAAGCCTTAGACTTGGGCGCTAGGCGCATAGGTCATGGCATCGCTGCCGCCAAAGACAAAGAACTTATGAAACGCCTAATGAAAGAGGGAATCGTATTAGAGGTAAGTGTCACTAGTAACATCCAAACCCGCTCAGCCTCTTCTTATGAAAGCCATCCTATCAGGGAGCTAATAGATGCAGGCGTAGCAGTAACAGTATGTACTGATAATCGCACTTGCTCTGAAACTTCCTTAGAGCGTGAGTATGACTTACTACAAAGACATCTAGGTTTTACTGATGCCGAGATTCGTCGATGTAATGCTAGTGGTATTAGGGCGGCATTCTTTTTGACAGAAACAGAAAAAGAAGACTTTATTGCCGCATTAAATAGTAACGTATGAATATGCCTAAGAATCGCTACTCAGTCCTGTAGCTTAATAAAATGAAAGACGAGGAGAAAACTGTAATGGAGAAACAATATCTATACATCGCCGGGCCCGAGTGCTTTTATTCAGATGGCGATGCCCGCCTGATGGCGTTTCGCAAAGAAGCAGAGGCCGCTGGCTATGCTGTGTCTTTGCCTAATGACAAGCCCCTAAATTTAAACCATGAGAATCCGCAGAAGAAAGCTGATGCCATTTTTGCGAACTGTGCTACTAGTATGAACGAGACTACGGCAATCATCTGTGATTTGGAGTGCTTTAGAGGCCCTTTGCCCGATGGTGGTAGCATCTATGAGTTGGGCATGGCTTATGGCCGAGGACTACCATGTTATGGTTATACCCGGGACAAGCGCTCTTTAAAATGGAAGTTTCGTCCTGATGGCAGTAGTTGTCCTTTAGAGTTTCGTGACTTACCCTTTTCGCCAAACGTAGTGGGCTCTACTAAGATTGTAGAGGGTAGCTTTTCTGATTGTCTTAAGGTCTTTTCTTTGGATTTACTAGAGCGCTCTAAGGTAGCTGGCTCCCGTCATGAAGAGATTACACCTACACCATCTTCCACTTTAAAAAGACAAGATAGTCGTCCTGTAGTTTTCCTAGCTGGGCCAGAGCGCTGGCTACCACAAATGGAGCGGGATGCGGTTTATACAGAAATGAAGCAGATGTGTAAAGAATTGGGCCTAATAGCCATTACACCTGCTGATTCAGTGCCTGGTGTAGAAGGCAGTGATAGTGATGATGTCATGGTTAAAGCTTTTAGGCAGTTTGACCGTAACCAGCAAAGCATACGCAATTGTGATGCGGTAATCGCCTGCCTAAACGACTACTATGGCTACGAGCCAGAGAGTGATACGGCCTTTGAGTGTGGTATGGCTTTCCAACTCGGTAAAAAGCTCTATGGTTATATGGATGATGTCAGTTATATGATTAAGCGCGTACCAAATGAAGAGAAAGATGGGGTCTATCGTGACCCATGTGGTTGCACGGTGGAGAATTTTAATTATCCCGTTAACCTTATGTTTTCATCATCTATGCCGATTTACGGCGGTACTTTTGCCCGGATTATTGGTAAAGTCGCCACTGATTTACTTGGGAAATAATATCCCTAGCTATATCAAATAACCCTTTAACTTGAGCAGATGACTAGTTAATAGTGCAAGACAATGGAGATTACTATGAAGCTACTGAACTTTGGGTCTTTAAATATCGACTATGTTTATACGATGAATCACTTCGTAAAGGAAAAAGAAACACAAGCCGCCTTGGACTACGCTCGCCATGTGGGTGGTAAAGGCTTGAATCAGTCTATTGCCCTAGCATCTGCTGGTCAAGAAGTCTTCCATGCCGGTAAGATTGGCGAAGATGGCGAGTATTTGCGCAGTTTCTTACAAGAACATGGCGTGAACACTTCTTTTGTAAAGATATCTTCAAAGCCAAGCGGTCATGCGATTATTCAAGTAGTACAGGGAGAAAATGCCATCATCGTTTACGGTGGAGCCAATCAGGATGTCGATGAAGTGATGATTGATGAGGTATTAGCTCATTTTTCTAAGGGTGATATGTTGCTGGTACAAAATGAGATAAGTTCGTTAGATGTCTTGCTAGAAAAGGCGCATGCTCAAGGGATGAAGATTGCCCTTAATCCTTCGCCAATTGATGAGAAGCTCCTAAAAGCTCCTTTGTCACTTTGTGATATGCTTTTTCTCAATGAAGTAGAGGCAGCTACACTGGCTGATGGCCATAGTGAAGATTACACCACCATTCTACGCATTTTATCGTGGCGTTTTCCCGATACGCATATCGTACTGACCTGTGGAGAAAAGGGAGCGTATAGTTGTGTGCAAGAAGAGATACTATATCAATCAGCGTTTTCTGCGCCAATTGTCGATACGACATGTGCTGGTGATACATTTACCGGATTTTATCTCAGCGCTCTGCTACGCGGATACTCACGGGCGGATGCTCTTTGGATTGCCTGCAAGGCCGCTTCATTAAGTATACAAAGAGCTGGAGCCGCCATAAGCATACCGAAGTGGGAAGAGATTGATATGACGGAGATGCAGATTTAAAAACCACAATGACCTTACCAATTAGCCTAGAAAATGACCCCAGTCCCATTTAAACCTTTTGAAGCGATACCACTTTATTTATAGAGCGGATACCCTAAAACGCTCATAATATTGCCTTGTTCTAGCGACTAGAGTGCATTGGGCTTGTGAGGTATACTTTCTCCTATGCAAAAGTTATGCTGTAACAAGAATAAAGAAATCTTGAATTCTAAAGAATAGAAAGGATG
>CAZXIB010000031.1:0-10534 GCA_964639815.1 uncultured Thomasclavelia sp.
ACTTTGTTTCGCGTTGCTTCTTTAACGACATCAGAACCATTGATAACGCGTGAAACGGTAGCTAGAGAAACATTGGCTTCCCTAGCTACGTCGTAGATAGTAACGCGCTTCATCAGTTGTCCTTGTTTTCTTCTTCAGGATACAACCAAGCTCGTAAGGCATCGACT
The DNA here is from genome assembly GCA_964639815.1 of uncultured Thomasclavelia sp. Classification (GTDB taxonomy): domain Bacteria; phylum Bacillota_I; class Bacilli_A; order Erysipelotrichales; family Erysipelotrichaceae; genus JAHHTG01. Next base: position 168 of record CAZXIB010000031.1, read on the forward strand.
GCTTTTTGGGCGGTGTCGACCGTCGTCTTCTTACCTTTTTCGATTTTCTCTTGCACATCAGGGCGCTTAAAGAATTCATCGACATTTTCCTTGACTGTAGTATAGGTCTGGCCAGCCTTCTCAGCAACAACACCAGCTCCTTCTTTGACATTGGCATAGACATCCTTAAGCGTTTCACCAACCTTGTTTACACCATCTTTGAACTCTTGGGATTCTTTAATCTCGTTAATCTTGGCGATGGTTATATCGGCTAACTCTTTAGACTTCGTACCAACAAACTCAACAGTCTGTTTTACCTGCTCAGAATCTTTGACATTCTTAGCGATAGTCGAAAGCTTTTCGATAGATTTAGTAAGGATGCTGACGGCCCTTTCTTTTAAAGCAGCTACTTTTTCCTTAGCTGACTCATCACTTACGCCATCAGCGGCATCACTTATCTCATCAATTTTCTTCTTCATCTCTTCGACAGTAGCGTCGATAGACTCTTCTAATTCTTTTCTTTCTAATTCTTCCATTTTTTAACCTCCTTATAAAACATCTATATCGTCAATATCTTCAATATCTTGGTTGCGCTTTAGTAGCTGATCAATCTTGCGCTTTAACTCTTCGCGATTACGCCTGATATAAGCTGCTGAATTCTTGACAGCTTTAACAGCAGCATCATGGGCTTCATCAACCGTCTTAGCGAGTTTTACAGCACTATCTAGTGGCCCTTGAGCCTTCTCTAGACTCTTATCGACAAGGTCAAGTGTTTTATGACTGCGATCTAGAGTACCTATTGTCTTATCGATTAGCTTTATAATCTTCGCCAATAAGACAATCAAGATAATTAAGACAGCTACACCGATAATAGGTAATAGCTGAACTGCTAATATATATGCCGCGGCTATGAATTGATCCATGTAATCACCTCACTGTACCTTAATTGTAAAACATAATGAAAATTCTTTCAATAGTTTGTTAGCGGTTTTTTAGAATATCTTTGGTTAAGTCCTCTAAATCATAGATGTCTTTAGAAGACATAAAACATAGTACCGCATCATCATACTTAGCCAGTATTTCAGCACCACTTTCATCTTCCGCTATAACTTTAGACCCTTCAGTCTTATCGGCTAAATAATCAATAGTTATATCTGTCCCGTCTTGCATATCATCGATGGCGTTAAAGGGCAATAGATAGATGTCATCAGCCACTTTTAGGGCCTCAGCAAAGGCATCGGCAAAGTATAGTACCCTGCTAGCCCGATGAGGTTTAAAGATAGCGACAAGTTTCTTATCGGGATAGCGTTTACGCGCGGCTTCTAGGGTTACTCTTACCTCAGTTGGATGATGGGCATAATCATCAATAAAGATAAGGTCATTTACTTCTTCTACTTTAAAACGGCGCTTAGGCGTTACAAAGTACTTAAGAGCTGTCTCTACGCGTGCTGGCTCAAGACACAAGACGATAGCTAAGGATATAACACCTAAGGCATCTATTAAAATGTGTCTACCGACAAGGGGCACATTGAAGTGATAGATGAAGTTATCGCGAAAGAAAACACTGAAGGAAGTGCCATCGACTTCCTCTACAATATCCGTCATGACAAAGTCATTGTCTTCATTAAAGCCAAAAGAGAAGCTTGGCACATCAAAAGTAAGTTTACGACACTCTGGGTCATCGCCCCAATAAAAGACAGCTTCTTTGACGTTTTTGATAAATTGCTCATAAGCACCGCGATACTCATCCTCGTCTTTAAAGTGGTCGATGTGGTCAATCTCGATATTAGTGATAATGGCAAAGTCGGGATGATAAGCTAAAAAGTGATGGCGAAACTCATCAGCTTCTATACACAGATATTCACTGCTAGTAGAAAGAAAGCCCTGACCATCACCAATGAGGTAGCCTGTCTCTTTAAAGTAAGATAATACTTGCGCCATCATGGAAGTCGTTGTGGTTTTGCCGTGCGACCCTGCTATAGCAATCGACTTATAAGCTTCCATGAGCTTACCTAAAAATTCATGATACCTATAGCAAGCACAACTCTTATTGGCTCTAGCGGCTATTACCTCAGGATGGTCTTCTAAAAAGGCATTGCCAATGATAACGGTATAGCCATCCTTGATATTATTAGCGTCAAAGGGCAGTATCTTAATGCCCCGTTTGACTAGTTCATCTTCCGTAAAAAAATAGCGGTCAAGGTCAGAGCCCATGACCTGCTCACCTAAGTCATGTAGCATTAGTGCTAAGGCAGACATGCCACTGCCTTTAATTCCAATAAGAAAAAACATCAGTGCTCAAAGTCATCAAAGAGCGTAATGTCTCTATGTGTATCTTCTCTTAAGTCATCTTCAAAAGGACTGCCTAAGATGGAACTGATTGGCGTCTTAGGTGTAAAGGATACTGCCGATTGTAATTGACTATTGTTTCTGAGCTCAGCCCTTACTTCACTCGGCATCTCAATAGGCTTTATGTCGTCAAAGTTTTCTTCTAGTGGTTTTATATTAGACTGGGCAAAGACGACGGATTCCTTATTAGTCTTCTCGATGATTTCTTTTTCTTCGCTTGTTTCGTTTTTGTCAACGATACCATATATTGGCGACAAGACTGTGCCCAAAGAACTCTTCTTATAAGCGCGCTTTGGTACATAAGTATTATCGGATGAATCAGCTTGGTCTAAGTTACCGTAAATGGGACTTAGGGCAGGTTGGGATTCATACTTAGTTATCGGTTTAAGGTCGCGCTTGTAGTTATCGCCAGAGCGCTTATTTATGCGGTCGGCATCAATAAAGGTTTTATCTAAGACGTCTTTCTTTTTTACTTCAGCCCTTTTACGCTCTTCTTCACTCATCTCGGTCTTAGTAGGCTCTTCGGCAAAACGATGGCGTATTAAGGGTTTATCGACGATTACTTCTTCTTGTTTTTCTTCTTCTTCAATGGGTTCAAATATCAGGTCAAATATCTTCTTTACAATCATAGTTGTCCTCTTTTTTGATATTCTACCACAAAAACATCTATTTGATTAATTCTTCTAAGAGACCATCTTGCGGGACGATAACCTCAAAGAGGTCGACAGCCTCTTGCTCGTAGTCAATGATATCAAGACTAGAGAAGTCATTGATGACTAGTTCATGGTCAGTTTCGACGCTTAAGCCTATCACAAACATGTTGTACAAAACCTCAGGAATGTAGTTTATAGATATAAGAGCTACTAAATGGACATCATTTATAGCTAGCCAGATAAGATAATAGTCATCACCATAGTCATAGACCGATAAGGTATAAGCTATATCACTCATCTCATCTTCGCTCTCATAAATAATATCGGCATAGCCATACAAGTCATAAGTAGAAAGGGTATCGCTATAGTATTCATTAGAGATGATATAGGCGACATCGAGGTTCATGAGAACCTTGTTGCCCGAAACAGTGAAGATGTTATAGGTATCTTTACTGACGAGATTATTTACACCAGGCGGGACATAGTAAGAATAGTAGCCCTTGTCGTTATTGGCTGGCATGACACTGACACTCTCTAATCGGTCAATAGTCTCTTCAATGGCCGCATTTACATCCGTAACGCTTTGACAAGCACACAATAGCACCAGTAAGAAACAGACCAAGACTTTCTTCATGGCTCAATTCTAACACAATCCTAGTAGCATTCATAACCCAAAGCCGTAAAGTAATCTAGGGTCTCAGCCACCGCATAATAATCGCCAGAGCTAAGACTATAGACCTTATAGAGATATAGGTCACTACCACTTATATCGACATCTGATAGTTCATCTACATAGTCATCCAAGGAAGAGACATCGGTAAAGATGCGCGTATCGATGATGACAGTGCGATAGACGGTTTTGATTTTGTCGTTATAGCCATGTAGGCTATAGGTTACCGTAAAGGGACGCTGCTTTAATTCACACGTCTTTATTGTCGTCGTGTCTTTACAGGCAAAAAGCGACAGACTAAGCCCCAGTATCAAGACTATCTTCTTCATCGTTAAGATAGCGCATTAATACGCTTTCGGTATTGAGCTCAGAGGACTCTGATGTATAACTATCACTACTGATAATGACGGATATATCGCCAATCACTAAGGCCTTATTGAGATAGTTTACGGCTTCTTTATCGACTCTTAAGGTAAGCAGTTCGGCATCGCTGGCCCTGTCATAAATCCTTCGTCCTTCATCACTATAAGCACCTAAGACATAGACATTGCCTAAGAGTAAATCACTATAGACCTTATCGCCATCCTTGATGGTGAGATAGAGGTCGATACTCATGGATGGGGAGATGGCAGCAGCATTAATCTTGACATCTTTGATGTATAAGTCATAAGCCACTTCATCATCGGCTAAATAACGATATGGCCCATCGACTAAGGACGAGGCATCTTCTAGCATATCTTCAAAATAGTACGACCCTGTATATATCGTTGTAGCCGCTAAGGTATACTTGCCAATAATTTCTTCTTTATCTAAGATTACGCCCTCTGGTATATCTTCGCTTCTAACATAAATCTCCGTTATATCCTCTGCACTTATCTCATTCCATGGTCTTATCGTATGTGATGCCACCGGTACAGCGACTATATCGGCTCTTAGTAGTAAGTAAAGAGCTAGTCCTACTGATGCTACTATCAGAACCAAAACAGCGATGATGGCTATATGTATCTTCTTCATTGCTCACCTCCATATCTATAAGAGGCAAATTTATAAAGTCTCCTAAATAAAAGAGCTAGAGTTTGTACTCTTAGCTCTTATTACTAATGATGATTTATAGGTTTTTTACTTTTAGTGTTTCACCACCAGGGCCGGTGGCACTATTTAGGTATTCAACGATGGCTGCTCTTTGGTCGGGCTTGCAAGGACGACAATTAACAGTATCTGTACTACCATCAATTAAAGCCTTGGCAAGGCCACTACAACCCGGATAGCCACATGATCCACAGTTATATCCCGGCAGCATCTCTACTACCTTCTCTTCTCTTTCATCTATCTCTACATAGAAAGCCTTAGAAGCGACATAGAGAATTAAACCCATGACACAACCCAATACCATCATTACCACAACTGTATTAAGCATTGCTATTCTCCTTTATTTGATTGCTGGGATGATGTCCACACGAAGTCAGGTTGCAACCATCGCAATTTGTTGTCATATCCTCACATCCTTCAGGCCTTGGTGTCTTGTGATTGAGGTAATAACCTATCACATAGATAGAGCCTAAGACCAGTATAAATATCATCCCGTATAATATCTGCATTAAACGATACCTGCAAAAGCACTAAAGGCAAGAGCCATAAGGGCTAGTATAACTAGGGCGATGGGATTACCCTTCCATGCCTTTGGCGTATCAGCACTGTCTAATCTCTCTCTTAGACAAGAAAATAAATACAACACCAACATGAATCCTGCTGGAACGGCGATAGAACTGACTATCGTCTCGATGAGATTGTAACCTTGAGTGATGTTGTCTTGGGCGACATATAGGACAACACAGTTAGTCGTGATTAAAGGCAGATAAATACCTAGTGACTTATAGAGTGCTGGACTATACTTCTTTAAAAACATCTCAATAAACTGCACAAAGGTGGCAATGACTAAGATGAAGGTAATGAGTTCCATATACTCAATCTCTAAGGGTTCTAGTACTAGGTAATACAAACCATAAGTAATCATCGAAGCGCCAAAGATGACAAATATAACGGCTAGACCCATACCAACAGCTGACTTAGATGACTTAGAGACACCTAAGACGGGACACAGGCCCAAGAACTGTGACAAGACGACATTATTGATTAGTATCGCCGATAAAGCTAAAGCGAATAGTTCCATAATTACTTAGCCTCCTTCTTTGGGGTGCGATTTCGCAAAACAGTAAAGATAGCCGCAAAACAGGCGAATGTTAGAAAGGCACCAACACTAGCTGAGAAAAGCGAGATTGTATAAGGTTCTAATGCCGCGATAGTAAACGAGAAAATCACGGTGTTAGTAAATGGATTTGATAGCGTTAAACCGGCTGTCGATAAGAATTCTCTAGTAACCGCAATGAGTAATAAGGCAAAGGTATAACCAAGGCCCATACCAAGCCCATCAATGGCACTTGCGACAATGCCGTTTTTACTAGCGAAGGCTTCAGCGCGACCCAAGATAATACAGTTGACGACGATTAACCCTAAGAAAACACCTAAGGACTCGTATAACTGCGGCATAAAGGCCTGAACGACCATCTCTACTAGGGTAACTAGCGAAGCGATAATGACGATGTAGACAGGAATTCTTATCTCATCAGGTATAATCTTGCGCATTGCCGAAACGATGACATTAGAAGATATCAAGACGACAATGACACAGGCGCCCATACCAATGGCGTTGTCTAGGGTTCCTGATATAGCTAAGGAACTACACATGCCAAGGTATAAACCAAAGACTGGATTCTCTTTTATAAAACCGTTTTTAAAGTTATTCCACATAAATCCCCCTAAGCGATTATGCCTTCTACTACAGCCTGTGCAGCTGCTACGGCATTTTGCATCGCCCGACTAGTAACTGTTGCCCCACTTAAGAGGTCAGATTCTTCCGATAGTGTCTTACCGACGAAGAGACTATCGATATTGTCTTCTTCAAAGACTAGACTACCAAAGCCACTGGTTTCTTGTTGTTGGATGACCATAAGGCCAGTAATAGTGCCCTCACTATCAAAGCCGATAAGGGCGATGATGGGTGTTGAAGAGTTATAACCAGTAACTTCAACCTTTACGACATAACCCTCACCCTCTACTTCATAGGCACCTGTTACAATGCCTGTATCATCATCGACATCTAAAGCTGAAAACTCAGCATTAGGATACATGGCTTCTAGGTTTTCAATCTCACTAGCTAATAGGGACTCTTCGATAATAGGAGCGGTAATGCCATTGACATAGCCAACAGCCAAACCACTTACCAAACACACAATCCCTAAAAAGAGGACTAATTGTAAAGCTTTTTTCATTTCTCTATCCTCCCTTATTCTGCTGCTTGTAGGGCAGCACTGACGGCTGCGACTACCGAGTTAGAAGTATATGTCGCACCTGAGATTAAGTCAGCGCTATCCGACAAGCTCTTACCGACAAAGTGCTCTAAATAAGCATCGTCCATACAGACATCACCATAGCCTACTGTATCACCAAAAGTCGTAAACGCAATCGACGCAACCGTACCATCTTCGCTAATCGTGATATCAAACTCATTACGGCTGTAGTCGCTATGGCCACTGGCACTAGCTATACCATTTGGATTAATTAAACCAAAACCTCTAACTGTCACATGGTATGAGCCATCTTCATTAACACTAACTTCAGCACGATATTCTGAGAAATCGCCATCGATTGCCGTTTCACCACCCTTGTCATAAGCTAAACCACCATTTAAGGCTAACTGAACAGCAGCTACCACCGACTCTGATGTATAAGTGGCACCACTGACAAGGTTTACCTCGCCATCAAGGCCTAAGTCTAAGAATTGATTGAGGAAGATATCTTCCATAGCTGCATCACCATAGCCAACTGTATCGCCAAAGGTCGTAAATTCGATTGATACAACAGTATTAGTATCCGGGTCTACTTCAATAGTTATTTCGTTTCTACTGTATGATGTATGACCACTGGCACTAGCTACACCATCCGGGTCAATGAGACCAAAACCTCTAACACTAATGACATAGGTATTGCCATCGACCGATACAAGCTCAGCTCTATATTCTGAGTAATCGCCATCAATAGCCACTGTTTCACCAGTCGGTACATTGATTGAGCGATATGAATCACTTGATGTAAGAGTTAAGCTAAGACCAGAAACTGCTAAACACCCCACAACAAGTGTGGTAACAACTATCGTCAGATTCTTCTTTTCCCGCAGTACTTGCTTACCATCAAAGGCCTTATCAATAACCGGTGTTAAGATATTGACTAAAAGAATGGAGAATAAGACACCTTCAGGATAATTAGCACAGTATCTTATAAGCATAGTAAGAAAGGCGGCAATAGTGGCAAACACAATCTTACCAGCTCTGGTATTGGGACTAGTAACCGGGTCTGTAAGCATAAACACCGCACCAAAGGCCACACCACCAGTACAGATATTAAATAAGGCATATTCTACACCTGTCCCATTTGCTAGACCAATAATAAGTGTTCCGACAAAGATAACGGCAAGATATGTAAGACTTACACGCCAATCAATAACCTCGCGCACCGCCAAATAAACACCAACTAGTAATATCACCAAAGTACTAGTCTCACCAAGTGAGCCACTATAGGTACCAAGAAATAGACCCCAAATACCACCAAAGTCACTTAGAAAGGTATCAAAGGCATCACCTGTTAGTAGCCAACCAGCAGAGTCCATTGTGGTTGTCGGTGTAGCAGAAGTGACTAAGTCAGATGCTAAGCTACTGGCAAAGGCAACAAAAATAATAGCTCTACCAACAGCCGCGGGATTAAAGATATTCTGACCAAAGCCACCAAAGACGAGCTTACCAAAGAGTATGCACAAAAGAGTTGCCACTGCTAAGGCATAAGGCTCTGTATTGACTGGCACCATCAAGGTCAAGATGATGGCTGTTACCCAACCATAGGAAGTAAGTAAGTAGTCAACTACATTCTTCTTTGTACAAAGTGCCCAGATAGCTTCAGTTACTAAAGCCACTAAGACTGATGTCACCATTAATATAATGGCATTAGTTAGATAACCACTACCCAGTGTAGCGGCATTATACAGACCAAAGGCATAGACGACTAATAAGCCAAGGGTCAAGTCCCACATAATCCGACTAGTAGATAGCTTTTGGCGGAAATGGGGAGCTGCTTTAAACTTTAGTTCCATGTTACCCCCTTTTTAGAGCCATCGCTCTTTTGGCACGACGAATGCCCTCTGTGACCTCAATCTTTGATGGACAGATGTAAGTACACATACCACATTCGATACAATCTTCTGGTCTAAGCTTTTCAAGTCGCTCAGTATCATTGGCCTTAAAGGCGTTATTGATAGATACAGGTTGTAAACCACCTGGACAGTGGTCAACACACTTACCACAACGCAGACAGCTAACTTCTTGTACTGGCTTAGACTCTAAGACCGTAACAGCATTACAAGCTAAGCCAACGACTACCTCATCTTTAGTGACAGCCGAGCCCATCATAGGGCCACCGGCGACAAGATTGATGTTGTCTTTAGTATAGCCACCACAGGCCTCTATTAAGGCGCTGAATGGTGTTCCAACAGGACACAAGACATTATGCGGCTCCTTAATCGCATCACCAGATACCGTAACGCACTTTTCAACGATAGGCATCCCCGTTTCCATAGCAATACCGAGCATAATAGCGGTAGTGGCATTAGAGACAATACAACCAACTTCGATTGGTAGCTTATCATAACGCTTGTGTATTAGGGCATATACTAACGTCCGCTCCCAACCCATAGGATAGACATCCTTTACAGGCACGACCTTGACATCTGTATCATTTTTAAAGACTTCAATAAGTTCAGGTATCAACTCTTTCTTTGTCTCTTTAATACCGACTAAACAAGTCTTAGCGCCTGAAGCCTTAAACATGGCCAAGACACCACGGCGCAAGTCTTCTAGATGTGTCTCTATCGTCTGCGCATCAGCCGTGATATATGGTTCACATTCCACAGCATTGATAATCAGTGTCTCACACTTATCAGTCTGATATTTGACATAGGTAGGAAAACCAGCGCCACCACAACCAACAAGACCCTTTTCCTTCATAAAGGCAATAATCTCTTCACCACTTGCATCACTGCTTAAAGTACTGAGATTTTCGGCCTTTTCATACTTGCCATCACTTTCTATGACTAAGTGTTCTGTTGGTCTGAGGTTTTGGCCCATGCGTTTTTCCACGCCTAAGACCTTGCCTGATACCGATGCAAAAATCGGGACATAAAAATGATCATTACGGGCGGCGACTAATGTGCCGACTTTGACCAAATCATTTTCTTTGACTAACACTTCGATCTTACTATTCCCCATAGCTAGCGGAATGTAGACCTTATCCTGAGGGGCGACCCTTAGGACTTCACTGTGAGCGGTCAGTTCTTTGTGGCCGTTGAGATGCTTTTGCATCGGGCCAATCAAAAATGACATACTTACCCTCCTTAAAACTCTAGCCCCACTATCTTACCACAAAGCCTTATTCATTACGCAGAATTTGCAAAAACTTTCACAGACGCGGTAGTTTTGCTAAACTGATAGAGCATTTTAGAAAATGAGGTAATTTTATGAAGGTAGTAAAGATATTATTAGTAACACTAATTATCATCGGTATGACTGGATGTGAGAGTACAGAAGCGACGACATATGAGCTTATGACCAAGA
>CAZXIB010000032.1:0-10506 GCA_964639815.1 uncultured Thomasclavelia sp.
GACTTGTCCACCGGGCTTGGAACAATAGTATACGCTGTTTTCTAAAGAAGCGGGAGTGCCTGCGCATTCAAATACCACGTCGGCGGCCACATCCTGTTCAAATATATCCAGAAGCGCAGACTTCAGGTCAGGAGTTTCGGTACTATTGAGAACATGATCAGCTCCGAAGGAGCGGATAAGGTCGAATTTTTTGCTGTTAGTGCCCAGCGCCACGATACGGTTGGCACCGAAAGCTTTTAGCAGTCGGATGGCTGACAGGCCGATGGGACCTACGCCGCTGACCACCACGTTATCGCCAGGGCGAAATCTGGAGCGGCGAATGGCGTGGAAGGCAACGCAGACCACATCAAAGAGAACCGCTTCTTTCGGGTCGATATCTGCTTCCATTTTAATCAGCATGGTGTGCTCTACATCGTGGATCAGCATATACTCGGCATAACCGCCGTCAAACTGGCGGATTCCCGCTGTGCGGCCAAATCCGTTCAGACAGATGTTAGTTTGGCCGTTCTGACAGGGGGTACAATTTTCCGGGCAGTGAGCAGGGGGGCCGCAGAGCACCTTGTCCCCTATTTGAAATTGGGTAACAGCTTCCCCAAGAGCGGTCACCGTGCCGACATTTTCGTGTCCAAAGACCAGAACAGGCGGAATCATACCTGCCTGATGATATGATTCAATGTCGGTGCCGCAGATGCCGCAGTAGTCGATTTTTACCACCATCTGATTAGGGCCGGGTACGGGGATAGGGCGCTGTTCAATGCGTATATCTTTGGGACCGTAGTATGCTGCAACTTTCATAGTACGTTATGCCTCCTTTTCAATTGTTAGCCGCCTAATTGGGTCAAAAAGCCCCGATCTTCAAACATAGTGCGGATAGACTCCTGCCGCACCTCACTGACTGGGCATGGCTTTAGCTTGTACTCCATGTCCAACTGTTCGTATTTGACTCGTCCGTACTCGTGCTGGGGCAGTATATCCACCCGCTCTACCGACTTAAGGGTAGATAGAAGGTCGGCCACAGCGGTGAGATTCTCGTCGGAATCGTTGTAGCCGGGAATGACCGGAATACGGATGATCATGGGCTTGCGCATGTCGCTGAGCAAATGCAGATTTCGGAGAATAAGATCGTTGGACTTGCCGGTATTTTCTTCATGGCGGACGGGGTCGATGCCCTTAATATCAAATAAGAGCAGGTCGGCGCGCTTTAGAACTTCCAGTGCCTGGGGAGATGTGGTGTATCCACAGGTATCCACCGCTACATGTATGTTAGCGTTGTGACAGAGTTCGATCAGTTCCAGCATAAATTCTGGGTAACAGCTGCATTCGCCGCCGCCGATGGTGGCGCCGCCACCTGTGTTTTTATAAAACATCTCGTCACTCCGGATGATTTCAAATACTTCCTGAGCAGTGTACCAAGTACCGAAGGGTTCCAGCGCACCAGTATAGCAGTAATCAACACAGTCCATACAGCCGGTGCAGAGGGAGCGTTTTACTTGCAAAATGCCGTCCGACAAGGACAATGCGTTCCGTGAGCAGGCATCCAAGCAGTTGCCGCAGCCATTACAGTGTTCACGGCTAAGTTTTAGCTCAGGCTGAAAAGACTGCCCTTCTGGGTTGCAGCACCAAATGCATCTCAGGGGACAGCCCTTCAGAAACACAGTGGTACGGATCCCATAGCCGTCTACAAAGGAACCGTGAATAATGTGGAAAACAATCGCTTTGTGACTCATGCAGGGGGCCTCCGTCAGCTTAATTCGCTGCGCTCGATGATGTTGTTCTGCAATTCGGGGGACAATTCAGTAAAATAAGCGCTGTAGGTTGCGACGCGAACCAACAGATCCTTGTACTTTTCAGGGAATTTCTGGGCATCGCGCAGCATAGTACTGCTTGTAAAGTTGAATTGGACTAAGTTTCCGCCGTTTTCGCAGAAAGTGCGCAGCATCATAGCAAAATTGCGCAGCATACTCTCGTTCTTGACCAGCTCAGGGGAAACTCGTACGTTCAGAATACTGCCATTGGCCAGCAGCTCTTGATCCAGCTTGGCCACCGAGCGGAAGGTGGAGGTGACTCCAGAGACATTACGGCCTTGATGAGGAGAAATTCCGCCTTCTGCTAAGGGTTCCCCGGCCTTGCGGCCGTCCGGAGTGGCACCTAGGATTGCGCCGTAGGGAATGTTGGCAGTCATGGTGATACTTGAGCAGGAGTTGCGGGCGTTCTTGTAGATTTTGAACTGTTTGATAAAATGGCACATCTCACGCAGCACGTCCCGCAGGAGAAGATCCACATAATCGTCGTCATTGCCGAATTTGGGAGCCTTTTCCAGATGGTGGCGCACATCCTCATATCCCTCAAAATTGGCATCTAGGGCATCACATAGTCGTTCCATGGTAATCTTCCGCTCATCAAAGACAACTTTCTTGATGGCGGCCAAGCTGTCGCCCACGTTGGCCAGACAGCCCAAACCAGTGGTGTGACTCAGTTGAGGATAAGTGCCGCCCTGATATATGTCGATTCCTTTTTCTAGGCATACTGGGTAGACGGAGGAGAGGAGGGGGCACGCAGAATGCTCTCCGAACATTTGCATGTCGGCATTTTTAAAGATAAATGTAGCCCGCATCAGGTAGCGGAATTGAGTCATAAAGGCCTCGCGCACTTGCTCAAAGGAGGTAAATCCGCGAGGATCTCCGGTTTCGGCGCCGATGCGTTCCCCGGTCTGACGGAATACACCGTTGTTCAGAGCCAGTTCTATCATAAGTCCGCAGTTAACTACGTTGCCGTTGGGATCGTGGGCGCGATAGGGGATGGAGGGGTTATGACAACCGACCGATACGTAGTCCCTGGCATCCTCCAAAGGAGTCCCCATCTGGAGTAAGGAGGGGATGGAAGTATCGTCCGAAACGAATTTCAGCTTACCATGGAGATCACGGGCAACTTCACAGGCTCGAAGGACAAATTTTTCCGGATTGTAGCGGCTGATGCGCACTACCACATCTTCGGCTGTAAGACCTATGTCGGCCTCAGCGTCCAAGAACAGGTATGTCAATTCATTGACGGCGTCCCGACCGTCGGGTGTGATGCCGCCTATGGTCAACCCCTGCATGACCGGGTAACCAGAAAAAGCTACGCTGAGGAAACCCTCTTGCAGGTTGATAGCGGCGTTGAGCTTGATCAACAGCAGGGAGGCCAGTTCCTGCGCCTCTTCACGGGTGATGCGCCCGTCAGCCAGATCAGCCTGGTAGAAGGGTAGCAGGTACTGGTCCACACGGCCTAGAGACATGCCGGCTCCCCAGCATTCGATCATAAGGGGAACAAAGACCAGCCAAATGGATTGTATGGCCTCGCGGAATGTGCGTGCGGGGTACTCGGGAACACGCCGGCAATGGCGGGCAATCTCTTCCAGTTCTTCCCTGCGAACGGGATCGGCCTCGTCGCCGGCCAGCTTTTCGGCTAGGTCTGCGTAGCGGTGTGCGTGGCGGATCACAGCCTCTTGAACAATCTTGACACTTTGATAAAAATGGTAGCGATCCAGGTCCTCCGGAGCAAATGGGTCCATGGAGTCCAGCTGCTTCTCCACCATATCCAGTGTCGCGCGCAGGCCATACTTCAAAACGGATTCGTAATCGGCCACAGAGTGCGCCTGATGGTGACCGTTGCGGCAGAATCCGCCGGTCTGAAGCACGTTTTCCAGCTTAGCTGCCCAAGAAGGTACTGCGCCAATCCAGTAGTCGGATAGGGTTTTCCCCTGCCAATATGGCACGATTTCCCGGATCATAGCTTTCTCTGCCTCGCTTAGGGGCTGGTACTTATCCCATTCTCGATCCTGCACCGTGTCTAACTCTTCCATGATCCAGTCACAGCGCATCTCAATAAGCAGGGCACCACCCCGCTCCTTGCTGGTTTGCCAGCCGGCAATCAGTTCCCCTTCCTCTATGCGCACGGTCATATTGTCAAGAATATCAGCCAAGGCGTAAGCGCGGCGCAGAATGGTGGGCAGGTTTTCTGTCTTCTGATAAGATTTTGTCATGTAATAGGCACGTTCCACACAGATAGCGGGTGTGACAAGCATCCGTTCCCGTAGGCGGGAAATACGTTCGTTAATCATAAATATCTTCCTTACTTTGAACTAAGTTAAACGGTTCTATCATGCTGGTTTATTATAAATTGCCGGAGGAACGGGAGTCAAAAATTGTGCGCTTTTATACACTTTTCTGCGCTTATGTTTTTTCTAAGCGCATTACAGCAAACAAAAAGCCCAAAATGGTTTTATTGTCTGTTATAAAGAGGTTTATGTTGTACATTGGAGTGCACTTTTACGATGCGTGAAAAAACAATTTGAGGTGATTTTGGGAACAGTGCTTACAAATTGACACATGTGAACAGGATTTATTACAATAAAAACAAAATTCCAATACAGGTAAGGCTGTGGAAAGGATGGATAAGGTAGATGAAAAAAAATCTGGTATTGGAAAAGCTGAATCGGGGCGAACGGGTCCTGGGAACATTTTTCCATACAGGAAGCGCACTGGTGATGGAGGCCATCGGGTTGTCCGGAATGGATTATGTGATCATTGACAAGGAGCACTCTCAGATTTCTGTTGAGACGGCTGCCGACATGATCCGCGCGGCCGAGGCACGTGATCTGACACCCTTTGTGAGGATTAAGGAAATCTCTCGATCCTCCGTACTTAAACTGCTGGATCTGGGCGCAAAGGGATTGATCGTACCGGCAGTGGGGGGCGTTGACGATGTAAAGAAGCTTGTGGAATATAGCAAGTATCCACCTTTGGGTAACCGGGGCATGGCCATGTGCAGGGGAGCTGATTTCGGCCTGAACGCCCTCCCTCTGGATGAACATTGGGCGTTGCTGAATCGAGAGACTCTGATGATTCCTATGTGTGAGACCACCGAATGTTTGGAGTCTATCGAGGAGATTGCAGCTTTGGATGGTGTTGACGGAATCTTCATTGGTCCGTGCGATCTATCTATTGCTCTGGGCAGGCCGGGGGATTTCGATGATCCCAAGGTCAATGAAGCCTTTGAGCGGGTAGTGACCGCGTGTAAAGCTGCTGGCAAATTCTGCCTGATCTTTGCGCCGAACACCGTTTTGGCAGAGCGTTTTATCAAGATGGGATTTAATGGTTGTGCCAGTGCGATTGATATAAACCTGATGCTTTCTTCATATCTTCATTTGGTTAAGGAGGTCAGGTCATTCTTCTAAGCAAAAATGAACCCCGGATAGGCAGCTTGTCTGCCGCATACGGGGTTCAAATGCAATAAAAACGCTTATTTCTGATTTTGTTGGCGGATTAAAAAACAACTCAAATCGAATAAGGTGCGATAAGTATATGCGATGTGCTCTTCCATCTCGTTTTGTGCCACGGAACTGTAGCGGTTTTTGACAGCATGAAAGATACAGGTGTGTTTAGCAAGCGCATGGCTTGTGTCCCGAACAGCAGAGCTGCGACAGTAGGTCGAAATGATGTAGCGGTAGCGGTTGATGCGGATTTTGATCGTGTCATAGACCTGTATGAGATAGCGGTTGTTGGCTGCTCGAAGCAGAGTTTCATGAAAAATAGTATCTTGCTCGGCAAAATCGTCATAGAGCTCATTGGCCAGGCACTTCTCAGCACCCATGATGCTATGCTCCAGAATTTCCAAATCGGAAGAGGTTATATTACTGGCAGCCATGGCTGCGGCAGTGCCCTCCAGGATTTTGCGTGTGTCACACAGGTTAAAGCAGTCGGTCATGCCGATGGTGGTGACCTGATAGCCCCGATCGCTGACTCGTTTGATCAGGCCGTCTTTGATCAGCTGATCCATGGCTGAGCGGATGGGGGTGCGGCTGACTTGGAGTTGTTCGGCAATTTTTGTAACATTGATGCGAGTGCCGGGTTCAAGCTGAACTTCGATGATCTGACGCAAAATATAATCGTAGACCTGTCGGCTGAGTGCTGCTGCGTCCTGAGAGGGGACGAACGGTGCATAAGATTTCTTTTCCACTTATAAAGCCTCACTTTTTTTAATGGAAGGGTTATTGATCAATCCGTTATCGAACAGAACTCTATAGATGTAATGCAGGTAATTTTCCATCTCGGCCTTAGCCACCATAGAGTATCTGCTTTTGATGGCTCGGTAGATTGCAATATGCCGATTTACTGCCTGTAGGTCGGCATTGACGTCGTACTTTTGACTGGCGATGAGAGAGTGCTGATATCGGCTGATCCAGATTTTCAAGGAGTTATACATATCAATCAGATAGTTGTTTTCGGTGGCCAGAACAATGATGTCATGAAAACGGTTAGATGCTTCAAAGAATGCCAACGTATCGCCTTTATCTCGCGCTTTTTTTTCCATGAGAATGGAATGCTTCAGCTGCTCTAATTGGGTGTCGGTGATGTAATTGGCGGCAATGTAAGCGGCATTGCTCTCGATCATTGCCCTGATGTCATACAGGTCCATACAGTCCTTCCAGTCTACCTGGCAGACCTGAAAACCCTTCTCACCCACCTGTTTCACCAAATTTTCCTTCACAAGACGCTCTAAAGCGGTGCGTACAGGAGTGCGGCTGACACCAAGTTCTTCTGATATGCGTTTGGTATTGATTTTGGAGCCGGGGGCAAATCGAACCTCGATGATTGCGTCAACGATATATTGATAGACCAGATCACTGAGGATTGAAAAAGGCTGGTCTTTGATTTTTTGAACAAATTCTTGCTTATCCATTTTACCCTTGTTCTCCATTTTTATAGAAATGTATCACATGTTTTTTATACTTGCAAGAGAGGGCAAATGCCAAATTTATGTAAAATGCAGGAAGGGAGGAGATGCATTTGGGAATGCAAAAAGGAAGCACCGCGCGTGTGGCAAAGTGTGCCGAAAGGATTTTTACCATGCCGGAAATCTGCGTTGAGCGGGAAAGATATTATACGAAGTCGTATAAAGAAACAGAAGGTGAGCCAGCCTCGCTTCGGCAGGCCAAGGCTTTTGCCGAGACGCTGGATCATATGAGCGTAAGGATTGACGAAGGAGAACTTATCGTAGGCTGTCCATGCAGTAAAGCCCGTGGCGGCGCAGTGCTGCCCGAATTGAATGCTCAGTGGCTACAGGAAGAATTAGATGACATGTCAGAGAGGCAGTGGGATCGATTCCAGCCGCCTTCGCCCCAGGAGCGGGAGGAATTAACTGCTCTGCTACCTTATTGGAAAGGGAAATCGGCTTATGACCGTTGGGAAAAGAGAGTCCCACAGACTATTCTCGATATGCACCAAAGCGGCTTTATCGGTGGTGTTACCTTCAGTAATAACGGTTTTTATCCCTGTCATGTAGCTGTAGACTACGGCATGGTTTTGCAGCAGGGCTTGCAGGCCCGGTATGAAGAGGCGTTGAAGCGCCGGGACGGGTTAGATCTATTCCTGATTGAAAACCTGGAAAAATATCACTATTACAATGCAATGAGTATTTCGCTGGACGCGGTGCGCCGGTTCAGCTTGCGCTATGCTGCCTTAGCGGAGGAGATGGCACGGCAGGAAAGCGACCCGGTTCGCAAGGCGGAATTGTATGAGATTGCACGTATCTGCGCTAAGGTGCCATGGCAGAGGGCAGAAACCTTCCGGGAGGCCGTTCAGTCAGTGTATATGACATGGGTGGTGCTCATTATCGAAAGCTGGGGACATGGAATGACTTTGGGCCGTCCGGATCAGTACCTGCTTGACTATTACCGCCGGGATCTGGAAGCCGGACGTATCACGCGGGAGGAGGCTCAGGAACTGCTGGAGCTATGGTTTGTTAAAGTTAATGGGACTGTAACTTTGGACGACCATAATACCGCCACCTGCTTTGCGGGTTTTCCTCAAGCGGTTAATATCACACTGGGAGGGGTGGATCAAGAGGGAAACTGTGCGGTCAATGAGCTGACCTATCTGCTAATGGATGCTGAGGAAAAAATTGGCATGACGGCGGAGGATTTGGTTATCCGAGTCAGCGAGAACAGTCCCCGGGAATACCTGCTGTCAGCCGTACGGCTGGCCAAGGCGCTGAAGGGCAAGCTGAAATTTGTTTCCGACCCAGTGGCAATTGCCCAGCTTTTGGCCGACGGATACCGCTTGGATGCGGCCCGTGACTATATAATTACCGGGTGTAACAGCCCGTCAATACCGGGCGTTTCACTGGATGTGCCCGGCGGCCTGTTCAACTTGGCATTCATGCTTGAGTTAGCCTTAAATAACGGCGTGTCCCGCATGACCGGAAAGCAAGTGGGTTTGCCTACGGGAGATCCGCGCAAATTTACCACTTATGAGCAGGTGTGGGATGCTTTCTGCATGCAAACGCGCCATTTTTTGGGAGCTGCGGCGCTGATGACTAATGCAGACAGAGCGGTTTTCGCCGAATATCTGCCCATACCGTTGCAAAGCGCCCTATTTCACGGCCCCATGGAGTGCGGAAAAGATTTGTTTAATGGTGGGACCGGTCGTTACTCTCGTCAGTCCATTTCAATTGCCGGAGCTCCAAATGTTGGCGATGGCTTGGCCGCGCTGAAAAAAGTAGTGTTTGAGGACAAAAAACTCACCATGGGGCAGGTTATCGACGCACTGGACGCAAATTTTGAGGGCTATGACTCGGTGAGACATCTATTAAAAAAGGCTCCCAAGTTCGGAAACGGTATTCCTTATGTGGATCAGATAGTAGATCGTGCGCTGGTATTCAGCAGCGATGTGCTGCATTCCTACTTGGGAGAGTGCGGGACGCCGTTGATCACCGCTGCGGCGACTATCACAGCCAATGTGCCTTTGGGCTATGGCGTGGGAGCGCTTCCGGGTGGACGGCTTGCAGGAACCCCCATAGCAGAAGGCGGGATTTCTCCCCACCAAGGCAGGAATCAGAGTGGCCCGACGGCAACCATGCGTTCTGTAGCCGGATTGACACATACGAAGCTGACTAACGGGTCGGTACTCAATATGCGCTTTGATCCGGACGTTTTGAAAAACGATAGCGGCATGAAAAAATTTACTGACTTGCTGCGAACATATCTGTTGGGGGGTGGATTCTTTGTACAGTTCAATATTATTGATACCGAGACTTTGCGCGAGGCGCAGAAGCATCCGGATCGCTATCGTGACCTGTTGGTAAGGGTGGCCACCTACAGCGCCTATTTTGTGGAGCTTTCATCCGAAATGCAGGAGGATATCATCAATCGCATAGAATTCCAGACGCTCTGACATCGGTCAGACAGGCGGATATTTCAATGAGTACTTCTTGGCGATTTGTTGAGAATTTTGGTCTGTTCAAAAGTCAATAATGAATCAAATTCCATATGATGTGTTTATTTTGATACTCATGGGGGCAATTGCTATAATGATGGCAGTTTAAGAAGTACTAATATGGTGCAAATATAACAAAAAGAAAGGGGACACTTACAATGAAAAAGATGTTTGCTTTAATTCTGATTGCGTGTCTGTCGCTTGCGGCGTTGACTGCTTGCGGAGGAGATAGTCAGTCCAGCGACAGCGCCACCAGCAGCTCCGACACATCGGATTCCAGTGAAGACACATCGGATTCCAGTGAGGACACATCGGATTCCAGTGAGGACACATCGGATTCCAGTGAGGACATCGACTTTTCCGAAACAGTAGAACTAACATTTGCTATCAGCGGCTCTGCCGGACAAGGTACTGCGGTATCCCTGGAGAATGCCATCGATATGATCTATGAGCGCTCCAACGGTGCGATCGTCATTGAACTGGTAACCGACGGTGCGCTGGGTGACGAGGCCAGCACCTTGGCCCAAGCGATGGAAGGCGCCATCGACATTGCCGGCTGCGCTATAGGTACTGTGTCCAATTACTCTGATGCCCTGTCCATCTTCCAGCTGCCATTTTTGATCAACAGCTATGAGTTGGAGGCTGAGGTTTTGCTCAGCGACGTTTGGGATGCTCTGGTTGCCCAAGCCAACGAGGACTTGGGCACTGCCACCATCGTGGGAGCCAGTGAATTCGGTATGCGTCATTTCGCCACAATTGACAGCCCCATTTACACTATGGAGGACATGGAGGGACTGAAGATCCGCACCGGCGGCAATCCTGTTATCGACCAAGCCATGCAGATTGTGGGCGCAAATCCTACTAGCATTACATTTTCCGAACTTTATTCTGCCCTGCAGAATGGGGTTGTGGACGGCGAGGAGATCAACGCAACTTCTGTGTCTATGCAGAAGCACTACGAGGTCGTTAATTATATCTCCGAGATTGGAATCTATCCATGGCTGTCTCTGACGATAATGTCCAATGCCACCATCGAGTCCTTGCCCGACGGCTATTATGAGCTGATGGTCGAGTGCTTTGCCGAGGCTGACGCCGAGTACATGGAGACGACGATTTACGAGTGGGACGAGGAGGCGCGTGCCGACTGCGAGGCCAATGGAATAGAGTTCAATGAGATTACCGACAAGGAAGATTGGGTAGAGGCCATGCAGCCTATTTATGACGAGTGGATTGCCAAGGGCGGCGTGTATGA
>CAZXIB010000033.1:0-10427 GCA_964639815.1 uncultured Thomasclavelia sp.
GTTCTCTTCACCACAATCAGAGCACTTGAATGTGATATCTTCTCTCATCTTGATAAACCTCCTGTAAAGCTCATATATCATAGCACAAGGATGGCGGTTGCGCAATGGCTAGTGCTAGTAAAGGTTCTCCTCGGTATCTGTTTCTTCTTCCTCTTCAGTAGTCTCTTCTTCATCTTCGCCCCAATAAGGACAGCTCGATGTATAACCACTATTAGTTATCTCATCTAAAAAGATGCATACTTGCTCATCGGAATCTATATTAGCTTCAATATCAAAGTAACTATTTAGTAGCGTCAAACCATAATAAGACACATAGACATAGTTACCACTGCGCATGACAATCTCCATCATTCTATCATCATAGGTAAAGGGATACTTATGTATCTCTGATATCTGATTGATGATGCTGTTGTTTACGTTCTTTAAACCTCTAGCTATCTCCTCTATCTCGTCAGTATCATAGCCTTCGATAATTGGTACGCGACTAATAAGACTATAGTATTCACTAGTCAAAGATATCAGTTCCCCATCTTCATCAATGAGATATGGCTCATCATCATAGGTATACGCGATAATATTCTTTTCTGTCACTTCGATATGAATGACACCATAGGCCTCATGACTTACAGTAACAGAAGAAACTAAGGCATCAGCCTCTACTTTAGCTTCAATAACACTAGTGCGGATAAGATAAAATGTATCATCTTCGGTTATACCGGCAAGACTTCGATAGTAGTCATCACTAAGATAAGTATTGCCACTTACTGTGACCTTATAGACCTTTGATAGTGGCGAATAAAAATAGATAGCGAATAAAGCGGCTAGACCAAAGAGCGTACCTAGGATAAAGATGCGATTTCGACTACCTAGGTTCTTGCGATATTCTCTATCGTCTTTGCGCTTTTTTAGGATATAGACATCTTCTGTTATATCTCTTTTCTCTTCTAACAATTAAAAAACTCCACTTCTGTGACTAGGTCTATATCATAGGCCTTCTTGACCCTGTCTTTGATATAGTTACTGGTAGCGATGAAGTCTTGGGCTGTTGCACCATCGACATTTAATATCCAGTTGGGATGTTTAGTAGAGACTTCAATGCCATTATATTTATAACCTCTTAAACCCACACCATCAATATAGCGCCAAGCGTAGTCTCCCTCTGGATTTCTAAAACATGAACCACAACTGGGCTTATCCAGTGGTTGGGTGTTACGACGTCTTTGTAGTCTATCGGCAACTAAGGCCTTTATAGCTACTCTATCACCTTTGGTGACAGCAAGCTTTGCGGCAATGATGACCCAATCGGGATGTTCATGAAAGATAGAATGGCGATATGAAAACGCACATTCGGCATTTGACATCCAAACGAAGTCGCCATCTTTTAAGACTAAGACCTCTTTAACAACATCTTTCATTTCCTTGTTGTAGGCACCAGCGTTCATATAAATAAGACCACCGATGGTACCAGGTATGCCACCGGCAAACTCCAAGCCCGATAAACCCTGTGTTGCCAGCATATTGCTAAGTCTGGGTACTACCATCCCCGCTTCGACATAGAGGGTATCATCGGAAAACTCATAGTGGTCAAGATGTTCAAGTCTTATGACACAACCATCATAAGGCCCATCCCCACAGACAAGATTAGAGCCCTTACCAACCATCTTATAAGGTATGCCCTCTTCTTTGAGATAGGTAATGATGAGCTTTAACCTATTGGCGTCAAAGGGTGCTAAAAGGTAGCGAATCCTTCCGCCTATACGTATCGTTGTAATCTTCCTAAAGCAACTATCGAGCTTTAAATCGCCATGTGATGACAAGAAATCTATTGCTTCCATAAGTCCTCTATCCTTGCCACGATATCTTCTAAGACGTGGTCATTATTTAAACTTCGCGCGTTATTAGCTATACTAATTCGCCTATCATCATCGCCCAAGACATCTTCTATTGTCTTCTTTAGGACGCTTGCCGTTAATTCCTTTTCCTTTATGATGATGGCAGCATCTCTATCAACTAGTGCCATGGCATTATAGTACTGATGATTATTTGGCACATAGGGTGATGGTATAAGGATTGAAGCGATGCCAATGGCCGAGATTTCTGCCAAGGTCGTTGCCCCGGCTCTAGACACCAAAATATCACTTGCTTTCATCATCTTAACCCCATCGACCTTCTCTACTATCTTAATCTTATCATTAGCGTATGGTAAAGCTTTGGTGTAGTGTTTAGAACCTGTCGCATAGACAATTTGATAATCAATATCTTTTAAGTCTTGCAGATACTCTAACACAACCCTCTGGACAGACTCTGAACCAAGCGATCCAAAAAACATGAGTACCGTCTTTTTATCCGGGTCTAGACCCACATCCCTTAAGATATCATCATCCTGAGTTACATCTAAGGCGAGACTACTTTGAGGATTACCAAGACAGGCCTTATTAGGATTTTTAAAAGTGGCCAAACTGTCTTCATATGACACTATGACTAAATCGACCTTCTTATCTAAAAGGCGATTAGCCCTACCGACATAGGAGTTCTGTTCATGTAAGACAGTCTTGATGCCAAGCTTTTTAGCAGCTAATATCACTGGTACACTGATGTAGTTACCAAAGCCGATAACGATATCATAACCCTTTAGTATCTTCTTTGCTGCACTTTGTGCTTTATATATAGATACTAAACTTTTGCTCTTTTGGATAATGCCGCCTCTAGTCGTCTTTATGTCTAAGCCAATAAACTTATATCCGGCTTCAGGTATGACATCCTTTTCCATCCTGTCATTAGTGCCGATAAAGGTAATATCATGATCCTTAGAAACAAGCGCCTTAGCTAAAGTCAAAGCAGGATATATGTGGCCACCACTGCCACCTGTAACGATAGCGATATTCATAGCTCGTCTATTTTAACATCTTCTTTCTTTTCCGTCCCCTGTATTTGGTCTTTCTTAAGACGACTTATAAAGGGTAATCTAGAAGTAAGAAGATATACACTGACCGGCACCACAATAATAAGACAAGCCAAAATGACAATGGCTTCAATATATGGGTCAAAGGTAAAAAACTCGACAAAGTGTTTAGTTACAAGGCTTCCAATAAACCCTAATATGATAGTCAACATGACAACAGATAGAAAGTACAACACTTTTTCTAAAAATCGCATGGTCAAATGATAACACATACTCACATGATTGTTTATAATGGAGTCATGAAAGAACTAGTAATAATCGGCGCTGGCCCCGCCGGCATAAGCGCTGCTCTATATGCAAAAAGAGCCAACATCGATACTAAGATTATATACTTAGACAAATCCTCTCTTTCCATGGCCCACCTCATTGAAAACTACTATGGCATACCATCAATCACTGGAAAAGACCTCTATGAAACCGGCCTAGCGCAAGCTAAGAAACTAGACATTCCCCTAATAGAGGATGAAGTCGTAGCTATAGAGATGAGCGAAAGGTTTAAAGTCATTGGTACAGCTTCTAGCTATGAGGCTGATGCCCTAATACTGGCCCTTGGTGCCTATCGTAATACCCCACCTATAAAAGGCATAAAAGACTATGAAGGTAAGGGCGTCTCCTATTGTGCGGTATGTGATGGCTTCTTTTATCGTAATAAGAGAGTTGCCATCTTAGGTGATGGGCCATATGCCGCTCATGAAGCCGAGTATCTTTCTAACTTAACTGACAATCTATACATCCTAACTAATGGTAAAGATGACTACGATGAGACCTTAAAGAATTACACTGTCTACACAATGAAAATAAAGAGTCTAGGCGATGAAGATAAACTTTCTAGAGTCATCTTTGAAGATGATAGTGAACTAGAGATTGATGGCATGTTTATAGCCTTGGGCAGTGCGGGTAGTGCTGACCTTGCCCGCAAAGTTGGAATACTAATAGATGAACAAAACAAAATTATCACCGATACCAATATGCGCACCAATATAGCTGGCATATATGCCGCTGGTGACGATACAAGGGGTATGCTTCAGGTGGCAAAAGCCGTCTACGAAGGAGCACAAGCTGCAACTGATGTCATAAATTATCTGCGTGACAAGTCGTGATAATCACGACTTTTTTAAATAGTCGACCACAGACAAGACGGGTTTTTCTTTAAAGAAAGTACACTTTAAACTTGCGGTAACTTTCTCCTAAGTTTTAAGTATCTCTATTTTGTCGTCAATAATGGCATGAAGAAATACTATATCCAGTCAGCACTAGATGTTTCTGATGGTGAGAAGATCAAAAATGAGATAAGACCGCCAAAGAAGACTGGCGACTTCTTTAGAAAAATTGTCATCACCAAAACCTCTATGAAACCATGGTTTGATGAAGATGGCATCCTTCATCTTTGGCCTTTGTGACTTCTTATTTAGCGAAGATGCTATGGAAAATTAAAAACGGGGCGGCAGTTAATACGTCGCCATCCCGTCTTTTAAAAAAGAATATAAGCTATTATTCAGCGTTAAAATCTAATGCCACCTGCGCATAGAGCATAGCACCCTTTAATAGTGCGCTCTCATCTACGCAGAAGTTGCCAGAGTGATTGGGCCAAGTAGCCCCTAAGGACTCGTTTCTGGTGCCCAGTAGAGCCATAGCGCCGGGAACCTTCTCCATGAAGAAGGCGAAGTCCTCAGCGCCATTGGTCTTCTCACTGCGCACAGGGGCATCAGGGCCAATGACCTTGCGGGCTGCTGCCTCTGCTACAGCTGACATGTGCTCGTTATTAATAGTAGGAGGAGCCAAAGGCGTCCAGTCAATCTTCGCTTTGGCACGGAAGGTATCAGCTGTAGCGTTCACAATGCGCTCAATGACTTTAGGGAATGCTTCCTGTATGCCATAATCGAAGCAACGAACTGTACCCTCTAAATGAGCATTTTCCGCTACTACGTTCCAGCGTGTACCAGCGTTAATAGTACCGATTGTTAATACAGCAGGCTGTGTAGGGTCGAACTCACGGCTGACTACACTTTGCAGATTATTCACTAAGGCACTAGCCACAACAACGGCATCGACACCTTGATGTGGGGCTGCCCCATGGCTGCCCACGCCGGTGATATCAATCTTGAACTGAGCAGCGGAAGCCATGCGAGGACCGGGCTCTACAGAAACCGTTCCAGCCTCTATGTCTGACCACACGTGCATAGCAAAGCAACCATCCACACCTTCTAGTGCTCCATTTTCAATCATTGACTTGGCCCCCGTAGCAACCTCCTCGGCAGGTTGGAAGGCCAACTGGACTGTACCACACAGTTCATCACGCATGTCGTTTAGAATCTTAGTAGCCGTCAGCAACATGGCAATATGACAATCATGCCCACAGGCATGCATCACACCGGGATTGTTACTGGCATAGGGGGCACCAGTAGTCTCCACTACCGTCAAAGCATCCATATCACCGCGTAGCAGAATAGTCTTACCAGGCTTACCTCCCTCAATCGTAGCAAGAATGCCAGTCTCTAAGCCACAGGGACGCCACTTGACACCCATCTTGTCTAACTCTTCCTTGATGCGCTTGCTGGTTTCATATTCTTGTTCACTCACCTCGGGGTGGGCGTGGAAATGGCGACGCATCTCTATAATGTAATCACTATACTTTGTAGCAACCTCTTTGATATCCATAGTTCTATGCTCCTTTTAACTCTTAAAACATCTGCGCGAAGATACCCGCGATAATAACAGATGTAATAGTAACGGTGGTAAAACCACCAACAATCATGGCCGGGAATACCTTTCCCATCAAGTAGTCTTTCTCTTCAGGTGTCTTAGCTAAAGCGGTACAAGTAG
This sequence comes from uncultured Thomasclavelia sp., assembly GCA_964639815.1. Lineage (GTDB taxonomy): Bacteria > Bacillota_I > Bacilli_A > Erysipelotrichales > Erysipelotrichaceae > JAHHTG01. The sequence continues at coordinate 5,786 of CAZXIB010000033.1, forward strand.
ACTCTGTGATGATGGCATTTGGTGGAAAGCCATAAAAAGATGTCAGTGCAGTAGCGAAAGCTAATAAGAAATCCATCTTCAATATCTTAGATACAATAAAGCACAGAATAGCCATACCAATTATGCCGACGACAATCAGAATAATCATTGGGACAATGATGCTGGCAAGCATCTCGACGGTGCAATCCTTTAAGCCATCAAACACATACGCCATCAGGGCGAAAATGAGAATGCCATAACAGTTAGCCTTATTAAGGGTGTTCTCCTCTAAGAAACCCAAAGTGGTAAACATAACACCCAAAACCAGCGCCCAAACTGCACCACTAATAGTACCAATCACAGGAAATTCAATACTGCCAAGCATTGTAGCTAACCAAGCCACTAGACCCAACTTACCCAGCATTATGGCTGTGGAGTTCCACTTAGCTGGTAGAGGCGGGATAAGTTTCTTCTTACTCTTTGCGTTATCACTTACCTCCTCAGAGGCACCAGAAACACCAGCGTCCACTTTAACAGCACCAGAGCGATATTCTCTCAGCATCTTCTTGCCTTGTAACTGTAGGCATATAGCGGTCAAAGGATAGCCAGCGAAGCCTTGGACACAGTAAATGACGATAGCGAAGACAGCGGCACTGGTTAGGCCAGCTTCATTGGCGGCATTCATCATGGTAGTGGCTGCCACGATACCACCAGTAAGCGGGGGCAGGCCAGCGATGACATAGTTGTTGTCCATAAAGAGTGGGCATACAACAAGACACAGCGCACACATGCCTAAAAGTCCTGCCAAACAGACCACAATGACTTTCCACTGAGCCAACAACTGCTTGATGCTGATGACGGTGCCCATGTGAGTGATAAGCAAGTAAATACCAATTGTGCTGCCAAAGGGAATAAGCATGGTGTCACTTACCAGTGTATCCGGCAAGAATGTCCAGTAACCAACCAAGAACAACACAGCAGTTACAAAGACAGAGGGAACCCATGCCTTTGTCAAAGTCGAGACAACTTCACCGATGACAACCAAAGCAGCGCAAATCACAAATGCGAGTGCGAAGTTATACATACGTTTTTCTTCCTCCTAGTTTTCTATCTCCTAATAGATTTATTCAAAGTCAGATAGAGATAATTTGCTAGTCAGACGCCTGCCACATATAGCCTGCTGCAAATCATCTCCTCTGACCAGAATACAGAAATGGGCGCTTAGTAGTTCAGATATTCTATAGCGTAAGCATGGTTAATAATGTTCCAAGCTAACCCGCCTGCTTTAGCGTGCATTTGATGCCCAGCACAACAGAAATCTGCACAAAAATTCATAAGCTCTCTTGATAAAACAGTGTGTAATGAAACTAGCCTAATTCTTAGCAATATGCGCCCCGTATTTAGTTTCAGAAAAACCCCCGCCACATGTTTCAAAAAGATGAAAATAGTTTAACATATTGTTTTCATATTTTCAGCTTTAATTGAACATTTTTAGGCAAGGCAGTGCAAGAACACACTTGAAGTAATTAGGTCCATCACAAACAAGCAGAGAACTCAGACCATATCGATAAACAGCGCTTTTGATTCATAATAGCTGATTCTGCTTATATTTTGTTATACTTGAGAAGTAATATTTACCCGAATTGGCTAGATTATAAAAGGATATATTTTTGGTTCATTTATACGCAGACGGAAAAGATGTTTGTTTAGGAGTGATGAAAAGATGGAAAAGCTTATTTTATATCATGGTAGTCCTAATAGAACGATAGTGCCACAGTATGGCTTTGGTGAAGAAAGGCATGATTATGGAAAGGGCTTTTATCTTACCGAGGATATCGAACTAGCTAAAGAATGGGCGGTCTGTAGACCAGATAAAACAAATGGATGGGTTCACAAATATGAGCTCAACACTACCGATTTAGATATACTTGACTTTAGGCAGCATGATGTCCTTTCTTGGCTAGCCGAACTCATGAAACATAGAGCAGCCGATGACTCACGTCGCTATAAACTCCTATCGGAAAAATTCATTGAGAAATATGGCTTGGACACGGCGCAATGCGATGTCATCAAAGGATGGAGGGCAAATGCTTCCTATTTCTACATCGCAAAAGAGTTCGTGCGAGATAATATCGATATTGAAATTCTTGAAGAACTACTTTCTCTTGGCGATTTAGGTATCCAGTATTGCATAAAATCAGAACTTGCCTTTTCAAGATTGACAGAAATAGAATGTGGTCTACTTTCTGTAGACTATGAAGAATTTAATGATAGATATAACCAAAGAGATATAAATGCTAGAAACAATATGCGTAAGCTTGTAGAATCAGACAGAAACAAAGTAAAAGACGTGTTCAGCACGTTACTTGAGAGGTAATCAGATGAGGGCGTATGATGAGGCATACTTGAATGACGTTGTAGAGAATCAGGGAAAGTTGTTTGACCTTGTATCACAAATGTATCCTGATAAGGATACGGTCGATTTCATCAATACCTATATGTCCAGCAAGACAAGAAAAAGCATCGATGAAGCACAGGCGTATGTAGCCACAATGGACGCTACTGGATTATGGGAATACTTTTGTAAGGTAGATGATTTCAGACTAAAAGACGGAAAAGCACTCGCTGGCTTTATGCCAGATTGGATTGGTGAGTTTTATGCCTATTATCAGTGGTATTACAATATTCCAAGCCGTGAATTAATCAAAGAAGTGCCAGTAGATTTTCTAGTAAAGGCTTATGGAGGACTTCACGATTTACAGCTTGATTTAGCTGTCAAAAAAGTCGGTGAAAGATAAAGGGGACGGCACTTATTTCTAGTTCGCTACTTATCAAGCTTTAAGAAGACAACTATTCCATTTCCACACCTAATGGTGATGCCAGACAGCTCGTCCTTTCCTTAGTCATCGTATGCACAAAAAAGGAGAAAGAGATTCTAGGTTAGCCTTTTTAGACGATTCAAGATTTCAAATGTAAGAGGCCTAAAAACAACATAAAGACCATATCCAATCATTCCGCCGAACACATTAGTAATTAGGTCAGTGACATCTGAGGTTCTGAAATCATTAATCAAAGGTTGTAATAGTTCAATGCCCAAACTCATTAAAAAGCAGAAAAAGACTGTAGTGCCAAATTTAGCAATTCTATTACGAGTAAGTGGAAATAAGAAGCCAAACGGTATGGTCATGATAATATTCAATATCACTTCTCTGAAATAATGCCCTCGTCCCTCTAAAACATCTATAAATGGCACTAAATTCATCGGTACATAGGTGTGATTTAAAATAGATGGGATAGATGTAATGATTGGCATCAAGGTAAAATAAAGCACGAAAGAAAGATAGATATACATCAGTGTATTTACAAACAAGACATCTTTGCCTTTGTTTTTCCATTTTTTAAAAAAGACAAAGCCATATATAAGTGCCAAGGCCACAAAATCAACTAGGTATTTCATACTACCTCTCCTTTGAAAACAAAAGACCGCCCTATCAGCGGTCATATAACACTTAATGGTGGAGGCTAAGGGACTCGAACCCCTGACCCCTTCCACGTCAAGGAAGTGCTCTCCCAACTGAGCTAAGTCTCCATGCCAAACAATCATAGCAAATTTACAAAACAGTTTCAATAGGATTATAATGTGTCTTATCGGGATGTAGCACAGCTTGGTAGTGCACTTGCTTCGGGAGCAAGGGGTCGCAGGTTCAAATCCTGTCATCCCGACCATCAAGTAAGGCCTGATAGGTCTTTTTTAAATGTACCGGAAAGGAAGAGCTATGGAAAAGTTTATATATTCTTATCCCACTAAAGTCTACTTTGGTGAGGGTATGGCTAAAGAGGCTATCTTTCAGGAGATGGTAAAAGCTAATAGGGTCATGCTGGCATATGGTGGTGGGTCTATTAAAAGAAACGGTATCTACGAAAAGATAAAGGGCTATCTTTTAGAAACGAGAAAGGAAGTCATTGACTTTAGCGACATTATGCCCAATCCTACCTATACCAAAGCACTAGAGGGTGCGGCCCTCGCTAGAAAAGAAGGCATTGACTTCATACTGGCTGTAGGTGGTGGGTCAGTCATAGATTGTGCAAAGGTCATCTCGGCCCAAGCTAAGACAACTGAAGATGTCTGGGCCATGAAGTTTGAAAAAGGTAAGGTACCAAATGATGGTATACCTCTTGGAGCCATTGTTACGGCATCTGGAACCGGTGCGGAAATGAATTGCTTTGCCGTTATAACTAATGAAGAAAAGATGCGCAAGGCCTCGATAGCTTCTACTACACCGTCTTTTGCCGTCCTTGATGTAAAATACACAACTACGGTTCCTTCTATACAGGTTCTATCCGGGGCCTTTGATACACTAAGTCATGCCATGGAGACTTACTTTGGCACTTCTGATAAAGATAACGTATCAGATGATTTAGCTCTAGCTATCATGCGCAATACGGTCGTCAATATGAAAAGACTAATAATAGATATAAATGACATGCAAGCTCGCTCTAACCTCATGTGGGACTCGGCTATGGCCGAAAATGGTATTCTCAAAATTGGTCGCGAAATAGCCTTTCAAGCCCATCAAATCGAACATCAATTAGGGGCCTACACTGACTGTGATTATTCCGCCAGATCAGCCCATGCGCTGATGCTTGTTCAGCGCATGGGAAT
>CAZXIB010000034.1:0-9996 GCA_964639815.1 uncultured Thomasclavelia sp.
GCTTTTATTACGAAGTATCAACCTCAATATCAATTCTACCTTTTGAAGTGTGTATTTCCTGTGTCGGTTACCGGTCTATGTTATAATCTTTTGCGTTGAGGAGGTAAAGTAGGTGGCAGATACTTTAAAGATAGAAGGACTGCATGTAAGTGTAGATGACAAAGAGATATTAAAGGGTGTTGACTTAGAAGTAAAAAGTGATGAGGTCCATGCCTTGATGGGGCCAAATGGCAACGGTAAGTCGACACTGCTTATGACGGTTATGGGCCATCCTCGTTATAAAGTCACTAGTGGTAAGATGACCTTCAATGGCGCTGACTTACTGGCTATGTCCGTTGATGAGAGGTCAAAGGCCGGTCTTTTTTTAGGAATGCAACATCCCGGCGAGATTGGTGGTGTAACTAACTCCGACTTTCTTAAGGCGGCAATAAATGCTAGGCGCGAATCGCCAATATCATTGTTTTCTTTCTACAAGGAGATTGAAGGGGGTATTAAACGCCTAAAGATGAAGGATGACTTAGCTCATCGTTTTGTCAATGATGGCTTTTCAGGTGGTGAGAAAAAGCGCAACGAGATATTGCAGATGTTGATGTTGAAACCAAAGATTGCGATGCTCGATGAAATTGACTCTGGTTTAGATGTTGATGCGATTAAACTAGTCGCTGATGCGATTATCGAAGAGTATAAGAAAGAGCACCTCGGTCTTATTGTTGTATCGCACTATGACCGTTTCTTTAATATTATCAAACCTACGCATTGCCACGTCATCGTTGATGGGCGCATTGTCGTTGAAGGCGATAATGAACTGGTTGAGAAAATTGATAAGGATGGCTATGACTGGCTATATCAAGAGTTACAAATCTATCCTGTTCGTCAAGAGTCAAGACCCTTAGTTTATAGTCTGGGAGCCTGTGCTATAAGCCAAAGGAGTCAAAATGGATAGGGTCTTTCACGCCAAGGATGAAAGTCACATCAAATTAGTCATTGATAAGGACACGACTGCTCTTATCTGTGTTGATGGTGATTTAACTATAGATGTCGATGCCAATGGGCATAAACTAGACATCGTCTATATCGTCGATACTGATGATAACATTACTTTTAAAGAGACAGTTAATATCAATGATAGCGAAGTATCTATCTTATACTTTGATATAAGTGAAGCTGATGTGAGTGCTGAGTGTCGACTTACCTTGGGGAAGGGTGCGAGTTTATCCTTGATTGACAAGTATCTTGTCTCGTCTAAAAAGAATATTGACATCGCTTGTATTAATGAGGGCAGCATGAGTTCAGTATCTATTGATAATTCAGCTGTTATCTTAGATGATGGTTATATTGATATGCGTTGTGCTGGTAAGATATTAAAGGGTGCTTATGGTAGTAAGTCGCATCAGAAGACGAGGTCTTTAGTCTATGGTTCACCAAAGCGCGTCGCAATTGACCCAGTCTTACTTATCGAAGAGAGTGATGTTGAGGCAAGTCATGCCCTAAGCAATGGTACCATTGATGAGGATGTCTTATACTATATGAATAGTCGCGGTATTGATAAAAAGGCAGCCTTACACCTTTTGATTGAGTCGTATCTTGTGGCTGATGAAGTCTTATTAGCACCATTTTCTAATAAGAACATCATTAAAGAGCATCTAGATAGGAGGGTAGAGAGATATGTTAGATAGAGCATTGATTAGAAACGATTTTCCTATGATTTTAAACCAAGAACGTAGTGGTCGTATCTATCTTGATAGTGCAGCTACTTCCTTTAAACCAAAGACGGTCATTGATAGAGTTTATAGATACTACTGTTATGAGAATGCCAATATTCATCGCGGTGACTACGACCTATCTTTTCAAGTTTCTAATGCTTATGAAGAGGTCAGAGGGCTCTGCGCTGAGTTTATTGGCGCTAAATCGTCTAAGGAGATTGTCTTTACTAATGGTGCCTCTTCTTCGCTTAACTTAGTGGCTTATGGATATGGACAGAAGTTATTAAAAGAAGGGGATATCATTTTATCCACAGAAGCTGAGCATGCCTCTAATATATTGCCTTGGTTTAAGGTGAGTGAAGTGACTGACGCCAGTATTGAATATATACCCTTAGATAAAGAGGGCATCTTTGATATGGGAGGCTATAAAAAGCTTTTAGATGAACATGGGGATAAAATAAAGGTCGTTACCCTTGCACATGTCTCTAATGTTTTGGGTAACATCGTGCCTATAAAGGAGATTGCTGAACTAGCTCATAAGGTGGGGGCAGTGGTTGTTGTTGATGGAGCTCAGTCAGTACCACATCTAAAATACGACGTGCAAGACCTCAATATCGACTTTCTGTGCTTTAGTGCTCATAAGATGCTGGGGCCTAGTGGTGTAGGTGTTTTATATGGCCGCTACGACTTACTGGAAAGAATGGATCCGTTTATGTTGGGCGGAGGGTCTAATGCCCGCTTTGATATCTGTGGCAATATTCTTTTAAAAAATTCGCCATATAAGTTCGAAGCTGGTACACCATGTGTTGAAGGTGTCTTGGGTTTTGGGGCCGCTATTGATTATCTAATGGACTTAGGCATGGATGAAGTAGAAAAAGATGGAAGAGAGCTTCATAGTTATTTCTTGCAAGAGATGAGTAAACTCGATAATGTCATCGTCTATAATCCGAAAAGCGAGACTTCGATAGTCACTTTCAATATCAAAGGCATCTTTGCTCAGGATGCTGCTAGCTATATTAATAGCCAGGGCATAGCTATGCGCTCTGGCAATCATTGCGCCAAGATACTTTTAAACGTCATTGGTGAATCAGAGACCATCAGGGCTTCGCACTATCTCTATAACACTAAAGAAGAGATTGATAGAACTGTAGCTGTTATAAAAGAAACGACACTAGAAAAGTGTGTTGGAGCGATATTATGAATTTAACTGACGAGATTAAACGCGAAATTATTTTGGATCACTATACTGTTCCACGCAATAAGCGCCATATCGATGATTCATCATATGTCCAAAAACATATGGCAGCTGATTCTTGTATTGACGATATAACGGTCTTTGTCAAGATAGAAGATGATAGAGTTATCGATGTGGCCTTTGATGGTGTTGGTTGTACAATATCGACTGCTTCTACTTCAATTTTAACGAATCTCATAAAAGGCAAGAGCGTTAATGAAGCGCTAGAAGTAATTTATGAATATGAAAAGATGATAGGGGAGAAGACCTATGATGAGGATAAGTTAGAAGAGCTAAATGCTTTTTCCTCTTTGGGTAAGCAAGCCAATCGTATTAACTGTGGTCTTATTGGCGCTAGAGGCTTTAAGGCCATATTAGAAGAGAGTAAAGATGGAAGAAAAGAATAAAGACATACTTAAAAGTCAGGACGAATATGCCTATGGCTTTAAAGATGAAGATGTCAGTGTCTATAAGACGAATAAGGGCTTAAGTGAGGATGTTGTAAGAGAGATATCAGCTATAAAAGGTGAGCCAGATTGGATGTTGGAGCTCAGATTAAAGGCTTTTCATAAATTTATGGAAATGCCTATGCCAAGCTTTGGGCCTGATTTAAGCGAGATAGATTTTGATGACTTTACCTACTACATCAAACCATCAGACAAGGTTGAAAATGACTGGTCAGAAGTTCCTGAGACTATTAAAGATACCTTTGAAAAGTTAAAGATACCCGAGGCTGAACAAAAATTCTTAGCTGGCGTATCGACCCAATATGAGTCAGAGGTCGTCTATCACAATATGTTAAAAGAGGCGGAGGAGGTAGGCGTTATTTTCTTTGATACCGATACGGCCTTGAAGCTTTATCCCGACCTATTTAAACAGTACTTTGGTACGATTGTATCGTATGCTGATAATAAGTTTGCCGCCCTCAATGCCGCTGTCTGGTCTGGTGGCTCTTTCATCTATGTGCCCAAAGGGGCGCATCTAGATAAGCCACTACAGTCTTACTTTCGCATTAATAGTGAGTCTATGGGTCAATTTGAGCGGACTCTTATCATCGTTGATGATGATGCCGATATTCATTATATTGAAGGCTGTACTGCTCCTAAGTACTCTAAGGATTCCTTGCATGCAGCCGTTGTCGAGATATATGTTGGTAAAAACGCCCGTTGTCGCTATTCAACGGTGCAGAACTGGTCTAATAACATCCTTAACTTAGTCACTAAGCGGGCTTATGTTGAAGAGGATGGTCTCATGGAGTGGATTGATGGCAATATTGGCTCACATCTCAATATGAAGTATCCAGCTTGCGTCTTGGCTGGTGACTACGCTAAGGGTATTTGTATATCGATAGCTGTTGCTACTAAAGATCAAGTTCAGGATGCTGGTGCTAAGATGATTCATATCGGCAAGCACACTTCCTCCAACATCATCTCTAAGTCCTTATCCAGAAACGGTGGTTATGTCAATTATCGTGGTTTAGTGTCGATGTCTTCTTCTGCCACGGGTGCTAAGGCTAAGGTTGAATGCGATACACTACTACTTGATGATATATCTACTAGTGATACTATGCCTACTAATATAACAATGAATAACAGTAGCATCATTGAACATGAGGCAACGGTATCAAAGATATCTGAGGAGCAACTCTTTTATTTGATGTCGCGCGGTATAAGCGAAGAAGACGCTACACAGATGATAGTCCTTGGTTTTATTGAGCCTTTTGCAAGAGAGCTACCGATGGAATACGCTGTTGAGCTAAATCAACTACTACGCATGAATATGGATGGTTCGATAGGTTAGTTTCATTGACAACTACATACTAGCGGTTATAATTGCTAGTGAAAGGCGCTGAATAAGACATAGTCTGTAAAGACGGGTAATAAGAGAGGTCGTGGTTGCTGCAAACGATTCAAGGTCTTACAGATTACTACTTAGGAGTCAGGCTCGAAAGAGTATATCGTAAAACCTGCGTTAAAGGCCAGAGTGATAAGTAAAGGTGGTACCTCGCCCATTGCGACCTTGGTAACACCTTTTATTTTGGAGGGAAAGATGAAAAACATTCGTGAAGATGAGAGATTAAATACTTTAAATCACAGTTGTGCTCACCTGTTAGCTCAAGCTATAAGTCACTTATATCCGGGAGCTAAGTTCTGGGTAGGGCCAGTCATTGATGATGGCTTCTATTATGATATGGACTTAGGTGAGGGAGTAATTAAAGAGGAAGATTTGCCTAACATCGAAAGGGAGATGAAACGTTGTGCTAAAGATGCAAAGCGCATTGTTCGTCAAGAGCTGTCTAAGCAAGAAGCCTTAGAGATGTTTAAAGATGACCCATATAAAGTCGACCTTATTGAGGCTATGGATGAACAAGAGACGGTGATTACTTGTTATAGGCAAGGGGATTTCACCGATTTATGTAGAGGTCCACATGTTGAAAACACCAAGGAGCTAAAATACTTTAAACTATTAAAGGTCTCTGGTGCCTACTATAAAAACGATGCCAACAATAAGATGCTCCAGCGTGTCTATGGTGTTTGCTATGAAAGTCAAGAAGACCTCGATGAGCACTTACATTTCCTTGATGAGGCAAAAAAACGCGACCATCGTCGCTTGGGTAAGGAACTGGGTCTATTCATGTTTAGTGAATATGCTCCGGGTTGTCCTTTCTTTTTACCTGATGGCATGACATTGCGCAATGAACTTGAGTCATATTGGTATGACGCTCATACTAAAGCTGGTTATAAGTTTATAAAAACACCCATTATCATGAGCCGTGAACTTTGGGGGACTTCAGGACATTGGGATCACTATCGTGACAATATGTACACTACTAAGGTTGATGAAAGTGATTATGCTATTAAGCCGATGAATTGTCCCGGTGCTATTTTAGTCTATAAGAATGGTCTACACTCTTATCGCGATTTACCGATAAAACTAGGCGAGTTAGGTCTAGTCCACCGTCATGAGGCCAGTGGTGCCCTTAGTGGCCTATTTAGAGTGCGCTCTTTTACCCAAGATGATGCCCATATTTTTCTAACGGAAGAGCAGATTGAAGAAGAGGTAGTAAAACTTATAGCCTTCATCGATGAATTTTATAGCGTCTTTGGCTTAACCTATGATATTGAGCTTAGTACGAGACCAGATGAGGGTTATATTGGCGATATCGCTGTCTGGGAAAGGTCAGAGGCCGCCCTTGCCAGTGCTTGTAAGAAGTCAGGTCATGACTATAAAGTGAATCCGGGTGATGGGGCTTTTTATGGGCCTAAGCTTGATTTCCATGTCTATGATTCACTAAATAGACCATGGCAATGTGCTACTATCCAGCTTGATATGAACCTACCTGAGCGCTTTGATTTGACATATGTAAATCAAGATGGTGCAAAAAAGCGACCTTTAATGATACACCGCGTTGTCTTTGGGGCAATAGAGCGTTTTATGGGGATTATCATTGAACACTATGCCGGTGCTTTTCCACTTTGGCTAGCGCCTAAACAAGTCGTTATCGTACCTGTTCATCAGGCCAAACATTTAGACTACGCTACTGAAGTAATGGATAGGCTTAAAGCCATCGGTATAAGAGTCCATATTGATGATAGAAATGAGAAGCTGGGTTATCGCATTAGAGAAGCCCAAACGCAAAAAATACCCTATGCCCTAGTTATTGGCGATGATGAGACGACTAATAAGACAGTAACACTGCGCAAGTATGGTCAAAAAGACACGGAAAGCATGGCGCTAGATGAACTCATATCTATGCTAAAGATAGAAAGAGATACTAAGGCATATGAGAAATAAGAAGGTTGTTATTGTCGGCATCTTAGCCGGCCTTGTCGTCATCCTTGTCTGTATCTTAGCTCTCATCTATGAAAGTGAAAGTGATTCTAAAGCGCGCTCAGCTAGTCAAGCAGATAGTTCAACATCTATAAGTATTATTTGTCCTTCCGGTGCGCCAGCTCTTTCTTTAGCTGGGGTGTTGAATAGTAGTATCGATCTTGACTATCAGATAGTCGATGGTGGTGATGTATTATCGGCGGCTTTTATGAGTGGGGAAACCGACCTTATCATCGCTCCAATAAACCTAGGTATAAATCTCATGCAAAATGGCGCCGACTACAGTCTTTTAGGCGTTGTCTCTTGGGGCAACCTCTACGTTGTAGGCAATCGCAGCACCTACGATGGCAGTATCGCCGCCTTTGGCCAAAGCTCAGTACCTGGGCAAGTTTTAGAATACGTCCAAGGTGAGTTTACAGAGTCTATTACTATTGATTGGTACAGTTCAGTATCAGAGGTAGCACAACTTCTCTTACAGGGTGAGTATGGCGCAGCACTTGTTTCTGAGCCCATCTTGTCAACTATCCTAGAGGCCGATGAGTCCCTTACGATACTATATGATATTCAAGACTTGTATACAGATGTCTCTGGTAATGACACTTATCCACAAGCCGCTATCTTTGTAAACAATAGCTCTATTACAGCTAAGACAGAAACCATCATGGAGCTTTGCAATAAGATTGATGCGACCATTTCTTCTTATAACAACGACGCTTCTGCATTACTAACATTAGACATCGACTTTTCTGAGCTTGGTTTTGCCGATGTTGAACTGCTAGTAGAGGTTTATGAGGGCATGGCACTAGACTTCGTCTATGCCTGTGATGAAGTAGACTTGCTTAGCGAATTCTTAGCCTTACTTGATATAACGCTTACTGATACGATGTATGTGCGATGAAGAAGGCATCTTTATTATCTATCATACTATTTCTAATCATTTGGGAGTTAGCAGCTTTATTTATAGCTAACTCCTTTATTCTACCCGATATCATTACGACCATCGAAGCTTTATTAGGACTATTGGGAGAAACTGATTTATATATAGCCTTAGTCTTTAGCTTAGTACGTACTTTTGTTATTGTGGGGCTTTGCTTTGTCTTTTCTTTGGCACTAGCAACATTTGCCTTTAAACATCCTTTCTTTGCTGATTTCTTGGCCCCGTTTATAAGTATGCTAAAGACTATACCGACCGTCAGTGTGCTTGTTATACTACTACTTTTAGTTGGGCGCTCTGGCAGTATTGTATGGGCCTGTCTATTTGTTATATTTCCTATCATGTATCAAGAGATGTTACATGGTTATGTGGCGATAGATGAAGATATCATGCGAATAACATCAACCTTTAGTGAAGATTTTTTAATTAAGTGGTGGCGAGTGTATCTGCCATCTATCAGAAACAATATAGTCAACGCTATAAAGATGACCCTTTCCTTAGGTTTTAAAGTTACAGTCATGGCAGAATTATTGGTTCAGATAGGTGAGGGACTAGGCCATGAGTTATATTTTTATCGCATCAATCTCATGACCGCTGAGGTCTTTGCCCTGACGCTAATTATGATTATTGTTAGCTTTGCTTTTGACAAGTTATTAGCTCGCATTCGTTAGTTGACATTGTAATGTTGGTGTACTTGCTATATAATGGCTTCATCAACTTTGGAGGTTTTATACATGGAAGTTCCTTTGTCGCGATCGCGTAGCTATCAATTAAGCGAGGTGGTCGCCCATGACTAGCAACGGCCTTATCATAGCCCTAGTAATATTAGTGGCTTTATCGGCCTTCTTCAGTTCTACTGAGACCGCTTATTCCAGCGTAAACAAGATCAAGATTAAGAACTTAGCCAATAACGGAAATAAGAAAGCAGCTAAAGTATATAAGATTATCGACAACTATAGCACTTTTTTAAGTACTATTTTGGTCGGAAACAATATCGTCAATATTACCGCTTCTTCCTTAGCGACAGTCCTTTTCATAAACTTGTTTGGACAAGAGATTGGTGTTACATATTCTACTCTCATCATGACTGTTATCGTTCTGATATTTGGAGAGATTACGCCCAAGGCCCTAGCCAAGGAGCGTCCTGAAGCCTTTTCTTTGGCCGTCGTCAACATTATTTCTTTTTTAATTCTTATTCTTAAACCAATTAATTTCATCTTTGAGGGCTTTAAGAACCTAATTGTTCGTCTTTTAAAAGTTCAAAAGACCGATGACTCTTATTCCAGTGAAGAGTTTATTACAATTGTTGAAGAGGCTCAAAAAGGCGGTGAGATGGATGACCATGAAGCAGATTTACTTACTAATGCCATTGAGTTTAATGACCTAGATGTTAAAGATATTATGACGCCACGTGTCGATGTCGTAGCTATTTCGGTTGACACTGACTATGAAAAGATACTTGATGTCTATAGGCAGTCTGGTTATTCAAGACTTCCTGTCTATGATTCCAGCATTGATGACATCATTGGCGTCCTACACGAAAAAGACTTCTATCACATCTATTATACCAAGAGTCAAAAAGGACTAAGACAAGTTCTAAAACAAGTCATATATACAACGCCATATATCAAGATATCTTCATTGTTACGACAACTTCAGGCAAATAAAACGCACTTTGCCATCGTTATTGATGAGTATGGTGGAACGTCAGGCATTGTCACAATGGAAGATATTTTGGAGGAACTTGTTGGCGAGATATATGACGAGCACGATGAGATTGAAGAGTACTACAAGAAGATTGACGACTATACTTTTTTAGTTAAGGGCGATTGCAATATTGATGATATGCTTGAGTTCTTTGGGGTTGATGAGTCCGATGACTTCGAGTTTGTATCAGTATCAGGATGGGTTATCGATACCTGTGACAAGATTCCAGTAAAGGGTGACGGTTTTAGCTACGGCAATTTACAAATAACAGTAGTTGACGCAGATGAGAAGAAAGTCAATGTCATAAAAGTAGAGATAATAGAAGACCAAGAAGATACGAAGGATTCATAAGGTAACTCTAATTACTAGATTTGCGACGTGTTTTTAGCGGCCAAGTAGATTCTTTGGCGAGAAATTAGTGTCATGAAGTGTGATTGCACTGAAGTGAAGATTGGGCCATCTGCACTATGTGTGGGCAACACACCTAAGCTGATGTGGTAACTTGATGTCATCATACAGATGAGAACAGGTAATCATAATCATATCAATCATGTTCTGTATGTTCCTAAAACCATAGGACTTACGTA
>CAZXIB010000035.1:0-9934 GCA_964639815.1 uncultured Thomasclavelia sp.
ATATGTTTCATCTATGTCAAATGCAAGAAAGTAACTATCAATCTATCAAGAAATCAGCAAACTATATCAGGACAAAACGATACTAATTCTGGAACTCTTTACTAATGTTCTGCTTGATTAAGTCACCGACATTAAGCGGTGACGAGTTAGCTTTGAAAATCTTCAATTATCGGCTATAATAAAATTGCATTTTAGTTTAGACGAATATTTTGTATTTTAGCTAATACTATAACCGAAGGGAGGATTTGCCATGACATATATCAAACGAGCAGCAGAAGATATGATTACACAAGTGTCGAAAATGTTTCCTGTGCTACTGGTAACAGGCCCTAGACAAGTTGGTAAAACTACCTTACTACAAAGACTAGTGGAAATAGAAAAGGGAAATGGCGTTGAGCGTAAATATGTGACTCTGGATGATCTAGATGTTCGCTACTTGGCAAAGCGTGATCCTGCTCTATTTTTACAGAGGTATTCACCACCGGTATTGATTGATGAGATTCAGTATGCAACTGAACTTTTACCCTACATCAAAATGAGTGTTGACCAGTCTAGGGTAAAAGGTGATTTCTTGCTTACAGGCTCGCAGGCCTTCCATTTAATGAAAAATGTCAGTGAAAGTCTTGCCGGACGCGTTGGAATTGTGAACCTATTAGGATTATCTGATGCTGAAATCTATAATGAACCAAGCGAGCCCTTCCAAACGGAAACAGAGTATTTGATGGATCGCTTATCCTTAAAAAGAAAGAAAGATTTGAATGAGATTTATCGCAGGATATTTAAAGGTTCTATGCCAGAACTATACGCGGATGAAAATATAGATTGGGAAACTTATTATCGCTCTTATGTTGAGACATATCTGCAAAGGGATATTAGAGATTTGGCGCAGGTCGCAGATGAAATGCAGTTTTATAATTTTATGACGATTGTAGCGGCACACACTTCAAGACCTGTTGTTTATGAGGAGCTAGCGAAGTCCGCTGGCATTTCAGCTCCAACGGCAAAAAAATGGCTTTCTATTTTAGTGTCATCCAATACTATTGCACTCGTTCAGCCTTATCACAACAATGCACTCAAACGTGTGGTAAAGATGCCTTTAATCCATTTCTTAGATACTGGCTTAGCTGCATATCTTTTAAAATGGGGTAACCCCGAGGCACTAGAAAGAGGCGCCATGTCTGGAGCTTTCTTTGAAAGTTACGTCTTTTCTGAGATTTATAAGAGTTATTTAAATGCTGGTAAAGAGCCACCAATTTACTATTACAGGGACAAAGACCAAAAAGAAATTGACCTTCTTATATATCAAAATGGCACTCTTTATCCAATAGAGATAAAAAAATCGGCATCTCCGGGCAAAAACGCAATTAAAAACTTTA
Source organism: uncultured Thomasclavelia sp. (assembly GCA_964639815.1). Classification (GTDB taxonomy): domain Bacteria; phylum Bacillota_I; class Bacilli_A; order Erysipelotrichales; family Erysipelotrichaceae; genus JAHHTG01. Next base: position 1,377 of record CAZXIB010000035.1, read on the forward strand.
GGGTACTAGAATCGATTGCCAAGGAATCGGCTCTTGAAGGCTTAGAAAATTTGAAGGTTGAAATTGGAACGGGATGCGTTATATGCATGGCAAACGATTTGATGCCCATCGATGAAAAGAACTGGTATGTACCTGCTTGGCTTATATAGTAAGTCTCGGAATTGATTCTAATTTTGAAAGCGAGTCAACTACATCATTCATTGGGAATTAGCGAAACAAGTGAATGGATATTTGAAAAGGATTGGTTCTAAAAGACAGGATACAGGTGAGACCTTGATTGAAATATTTAAAAAGTGGCATACTATCAATGCTGTATGATGAGAAGTGAAGGAAATGCTCTGTTATGGTGTAGATAATGTAAGCTGAATGGACGTTGAAAGGAGGTGAACCATGTGACTACGAAAGATATTTTTGGTGGAGAATCTGAAAATGTAGAGTATAAAAGTGATATTCCGTCTAATAGCGATAAATACATGAAGACGATTGTAGCCTTTGCCAACGGTAAGGGTGGAAAACTGGTTTTTGGCGTGGAAGATGGAACGTGGACGGTTACCGGCTTTTCTAAAGATGAAGTCTTTCAGAAGATGGATGCCATCACTAATGCTATTTTTGATAGTTGCGAGCCTAAGATAATACCGAACTTTGCATTACAGGAGGTCGATGGTAGAGCAATTATTATTGTTGAAATAAATACCGGCATGGAGCGACCTTACTACATCAAGAGTCAAGGCATTTTAGATGGTACATATATACGCGTCGGTGGAACGACTCGCCATGCAGAGCGTTACCGCGTACAAGAACTTATCCTAGAGGGCACAAATGGCTCGTTTGATCAAATAAAACGCGAGGAGACTGTTTCTGAAGCCGAGATTGAGGCTTTTTGCGATAAGATGTACCAACACGCACTTAAATTGGCAGAAACTGACGTAGTTAGGCAGCAGATTCAGAAAGTTGGTAAAAACCAGCTTATCTCATGGAAATTGCTGTCAGAAAATGACGGCGTTTTCCATCCGTCTAATGGGTATATGCTTCTACATGGAGATACAACGAAATTTCCGGATGCCTCTATTCAATGTGCTGTATTCAAGGGAACTGTCCGTGATATCTTTATTACTCATAAGGAATTTACCGGGCCTATTTATGAGCAGATTGAAGATGCTTATAATTTTGTGTTGCAACACATAAATCTTGGTTCTCGCATTGAAGGCATTGCCCGTCAGGATTATTACGAGTTGCCTATCAAGAGCGTTCGAGAGATGATTACTAATGCCGTCTGTCATCGTAGCTATCTGACGCCGGGAAAGATACAAGTTGCACTTTTTGATGACCGTCTTGAAGTTACCTCTCCCGGTATGCTGGATGACGAGATAACTATAGAAAAGATGAAGTCCGGCCTTTCGAAGATTCGCAACCGCGCCATCGCCTCGGCCTTTTCTTATATGAGTATCGTTGAGGCTTGGGGCAGTGGTATCCCGAAGATTTTCCAAGAAGCTAAAGAATATGGTCTTCGCGAGCCGGAATTGATAGATATGGGAAGTGACTTCCGCATTAACCTTTATCGAAAGGAAGCTGAATTTGACCAGAATGGTATCATTAATCCGAGAAAGCGTGATACCAATGATACCAAAAATGATACCAATGATACCAAAAATGATACCAATAAAACCTATGAAAAAGAGGTCTTAAACATTCTTCGAGCCAACCCAAAAGTGACTCAGACAGATATTGCTAGAAAATTAGGTGTTTCTACCATTACTGTTAAGAGACTTACTAATTGCCTTCAGAAAGATGGCAAGATAAAGCGTATAGGTTCTACCCGAAATGGCTCGTGGGTTGTCTTGGATAAGAAAGATTAAAGTGCGAAGGCTTGATGATGCTAAAGAAATTAGGAGTAATATGCGGATAGCGTTATTTTCAGATACTTATCTACCGGATGTTAATGGCGTTGTTACATCAGTAGAGTTATTACGTAAAAAACTTGTTGAAAGAGGTCATGAAGTTTATGTGGTCTGTACTTACCCGGGCCTTTTAAAAGTTGTCAAAGAAGGGAACATCATTAGACTTCCTGGTCTGGAGATGAAAAAACTATATGGATATGCAGTTACAGCACCGATTCATCCTTTACTATACGAGGATATTGAGAAGTTAGACCTCGACCTGTGCCACATTCACACCGAGTTTGGTGTTGGTATCTTTGGCGAGATGGTAGCAGAACACTTCCATATCCCCATTGTACGCACCTATCATACAACCTATGAAGATTACACGCATTACATTAATTTCTTAGGTCTTGACATCATTGATAAGTATGGCAAAAAGGCTATCGCTACCTTCAGCAAGCTTTTGGCTAATAGAGCCATGCGAATGATATCGCCATCTAAGAAAACTAAAGACCTCTTAGAGCGCTATGGCGTTACTGCTCCCATCGACATTATACCGACAGGAATTGAACTAGAACGTTTTAAAGAGCCAGTGACAGAAAAACGGATATCTGAGATACATAGCGAAGTAGGGCTTCCTCAGGGCTATAAGATGATTTTATATGTGGGACGTATTGCCGAGGAGAAATCTCTAGAGATGCTTATTGAGTCCTTTGAAAAGCTCAAGGTGACTAAGGCCAAGCTTAAACTTGTCATTATTGGTGGTGGGCCACAACTTGAAAGTCTAAAGGAGCTTGTTAAGACAAAAGATTTGGATGACTACATATATATGGGTGGTAAGCGCCCCTTTGACATCATTGCTGACTATTATCATAGTGCTGATGCCTTTGTTAGTGCTTCAACGAGTGAGACCCAAGGTATGACGTATATTGAGGCTATGGCTACAGGTCTTATCGTCTTTGCAAGACGTGATGAGGCGATTAGTGACCTCTTAGAAGAAGGGGTCAATGGTTGGTTTTTTGATAGTGCCGATGAACTTGTCCAAAAGCTTACATGTTTTGCGAGCTTAGATGATGGTACACTAAAGAGGATGTCAAAAGAAAGTTTATCTGTCGCTGATGATTTTGATGCCGATTCCTTTGTCGACAAGGTACTTGTAAGCTATGAGAATGCCATCCATGACCACAATGACCTCTATCTTGTAGCCGACACTAAACACAAAGATGACCATGTCGTTGTAGAGTTGACTAAGGCTGATAAGACAGAGATTAAGCTACTTGTATCACCGGAAGACTTTTATAGTCTGGGCATACGCAAAAAAGGATATCTGCATCATGAAGATGTCTTGAAGTTACAAAGACAAGAGGTAGTAAACAAAGCGTATCAGGCGACTCTTAGAAAACTGGCTATCCGTGATAATAGTGAATATGAGATAGAGAAGTACCTACTAGACAAACACGGACTAAGCCCAAAGGAGATAAGTCAGATAGTTAGTCGTTTAAAAGAGCACGGCCTTATTGATGACCACAATTACGCCACCAACAAGGTCAGTCTTTTCGCGTCACGTTTTTTATCAAGGCGGCGTATGATAGCCGATTTAAAGAAGGTGCATATCAGTGATGAGATTATTGCCGAAGTCATTAGCGATGATGACGACAGGGAATACCAGAGTTGTCTAAAGCGAGCTGAACGCTATCGATCTAGTATTCGTGACAAGTCATTAAGGGCGAAAAAGCTTGCGATATCGCGTAAACTATACAATGACGGTTTTGGCAAAGAGATGATAGATAGAGCGATAGAAGCACTTGATTTTAGCGAAGAAGTCATGAGCGAAAACGACGCTATCCGCAAAGAGGCCGCTAAACAAATAAAGCATTACAGTCGTCATTATGAAGGAGCGAAGCTGCGCAATAAGGTCCTTCAAGCTCTTGTGAGTCGCGGATTCTCCTATGATGACACATATGCTATAATCAACGAAATGGAGTGGGAAGATGAGTAAGAAAGTTATAGATTATAAAGAAGGCGAACACCTAGAAGAAAAATTGTTAGTAACAGCCATCACTAAAGGCGCTACTAACTCTGGTTCTCCTTATTTGACTTTGACCTTACAAGATGACAGCAAGTCCATCGAGGCCAAGTTATGGGATGTCAAAAGTGAGATTGAGAAGTTATTAGAGGTTGGTAAGGTCTATTCGTTCGAGTTTGATGTCATATTATATCGAGGCAACCTTCAACTCAAAATTGGCCGGGTTTTACCAATCATCCAATCAGAGGTTGTAAAGGAAGACTTTATCTTTAAGTCACCCTTTAGTAAGGATAAGCTTCGTCAAGAAATCCAAGATATTGTCAATCGCATTCAAAATGAAAACATCGCTAAACTCACTGTAGCCTTATTAAATATATATGAGGATGCTTTCTATGAATATCCAGCTGCTAGCCGCATTCACCATTCTTTTATGGGAGGCTTAGCTACTCATGTGTTAGGCATGTTGAAGGTCGGACTTGCGATAAGTGAGATATATCCAGAAGTCGATAAAGACTACCTCGTAGCTGGCATCATCATTCACGACTTAGGTAAGATTGAAGAGCTCTCTTCACCAATTGTCACAGAATATACGACAACCGGTAAACTCTTGGGTCATATTTCCATACTACAAGCACACCTATATGACATCGGTAAGGAGTTGAAGTTAGAAGACTCGGAAGAATTATTGATTTTAAGACACATGTTACTGGCGCATCATGGGCAGCTTGAATATGGTTCGCCAGTAAGACCAATGACGCTAGAAGCCGAGCTACTATACCTAATCGACAACATCGATTCACGCATTAACACCATCACCAAGGCCCTAGGCCAAGTCAAAGTGGGCGAGTTTACTCCTAAGCTCTTCGCCCTAGATAACCGCAGTTTTTATAAGCACAAAGACTAATTATGTTTGAAAGAAACGAAGATAAACACAAGTCTTACAAAATTGAAAACAAGACCATCATCGAAAACCGCAAGACAGATAAGGCTCATCGCCCTCTCATAAACATGGCCTCAAAGGCTGATATGGTCAAAGGCCAGGGTGTTTTAGCTGTCTATGAAGAACTTGTAAAGCTCGTGAGAGAACATCTAAAAGAAGACTTTGATGTCGTCATTAATGCTGATGTTAAGGCTGATATTGTTCACTATCATACGATTAATCCGGAATTCTTAGTGTCTTTGCCAACTAAAAAGCTTGAAAGTATAACCTTGTGTTTTGTTCACTTCTTGCCCGAGACAGTGGAAGATTCCATTGATATGCCAGATGTGATAAGAGATATCTTTGATTTTTATTTAATTCATTTCTATAAGTCTATGGATTACTTAGTTGTAGTTAACCCATGTTTTATAGAACCGCTTGTAGCTTATGGCATAGACCGTGAGAATATCTTCTATGTACCAAACTTTGTCTCGGAAGAAGATTTTTATCCAATGCCAAAGGAAAAGACAAGAGACAAGAAGGTCAGCTATGGTCTAGACCCTAATAAGTTTACGGTCTTAGGCGTTGGCCAACTACAGAGTCGCAAGGGTGTTATGGACTTTGTAGAGATTGCTAGGTCTATGCCGGAGGTGCAGTTTGTTTGGGCAGGTGGCTTCTCTTTCAGTGTCATCAGTGAGGGCTATAAGGAGATAAAAGAGGTAACAGAAGACCCACCAGCTAATCTAAAGTTCTTAGGGATAGTTGAAAGAGAAGAGATGAATGATGTCTATAACATAGGGGATGTCATGTTTTTGCCATCGTATGCTGAACTTTTTCCCATGGCGATACTAGAAGCAATGAGCTGTCATAAGCCAATACTTTTACGCGACCTCGATATCTATCCTGATATCCTCTTTGATTTCTATTTGAAGGGCGAAAATAACGATGACTTCATGGGAGAAATAAAAAAGCTTCAAGAAGACGCGGAATACTATGCAACTGCTAAAGCTAAATCTATTAGAGGTAGCGAATACTATGGCAGAGCTAATGTCGCCAAGATGTGGAAGGATCTCTACAATAAGATTTTGCGTGAAGGTCTTGCGATGCGCAAGTTCAAGAAAGACCAAAAGAGGCAAAAGCAGATGAAAATCTAGCGATGCGAACTTTCAATATCAGCGAATTGGATTCTTTTGTCAATTTAAGGTTCTTATATTATAATTGGGAAGCGTTTTTGTAAAGGAGGAAGTATGGACACAAAAGAGATCCTGAAGAGATTTTGGTTTGTAGGCCTGATTGCCATCTTGTTTGTTGGATTTATAGTCGTCTATATCGCAGAAACAATAAGCAATCTGCCTGTCGTCAAAAATCCGTATCAGGTCGATGGTGAATACATCATCTATACCATTAATGGTGAAAACTACACAGCTGATGAGTTCTATGATGATATGTTCGATAGTCTGGCAATTAGTTCTATATATTATGAGCTAGAGCACATTGTATGTGATGCTGCTGTTGCGACAACTGAAGATATGCGCACTATCGCTACAAATTATGCAACGTATCTGCTAGAGTACTATGGCGAGGAAGAGCTTGCTAGTCAGATGCAAGCCTTAGGTTATGCCGATGCTTCAGATGCCTATGATTATTACATCTATGTACAGAAGTCGCTGATTTTACGTCAAGATTATCTGCGTGAACACATGGAAGAACTGGTCGAACCTTTCTTTGAGGAGAAAGATCCTAAAATCATCTCGCATATCCTCATAAGTGTAGAAGATATTGAGGAGACCGAAGATGAGGATGGCAATACAGTCTATGTAGCCAACCCAACTGACGAGGAACAAGCCAAGCTTGATGCCGTTCTTGAAGCTTTAGAAAATGGTGAAGACTTCGCTAGTGTCGCTATGGAATACTCAGATGATACAACGGCTGAAGACGGTGGTTATCTTGGTTATTTCGATTTAGACAACAGCTCAAGCTACGTTGAAGTATTTGCTGAGGCTGCTGCCACTATTAGTGCTGGCGAGATGACAGAAGTTATCGTTAGTGAGTATGGTTATCACATTATCTATTGTGATACTGATGATTTCGAAGACCTTATCGAAGATACTGATTTTGTTAATGCTATATATGATTACGATGAAGATGCTTATTTCTTAGCGTTATTTGAAGCCGCTGAAAGTCTTGGCATAACTATCAATGACGATGAGATTTATGCTGCTTTACTTGAAGAGATTGGTCTTGATATCACTACAGATAGCGAAGATGATGACGATAGCGAAACTGATGACACTGACACTGATAGTGATAGCGACAGTGATTCAGATAGCGATACCGATGATGATACTGACAGTGATTCAGATAGCGAAACAGAGAGCGAGGATGATGAAGATGCGTAAGTTATTAGTAGTATTATTGGCTCTACTGGTCTTAGCTGGCTGTAGCTCTAATGTCACAAAAGTCAGTAATCCTGATGAAGAGATAATTAGTGGAAGTACTGGATATACTAAACAAGAGCTCTTTGAAGCCATGAAGTTAGGTGACTATTCCAGTATCATTCTAGCTGACCTTGCAGAGCGTATCGCTGGTTTTGAAGAGATAGATACTGAAGAATTTGAAGAAGAGCTTGAAGAATCCTTACTTTCACTACAAGAGTCTTATGGCGATAGCTATTCAACAATTATGTCTTACTATGGTGGTGAGTCATCTTATCGCACTTCGTATATCTATAGTCACCTAGTAGAAGCCTTAACCGAGAGGTATGTTGAATACAATTTTGATGACTTTGTAGAAGAGTATGAACCTGTATTAGCTATCATGCAGTCGTTTGATGACCAAGATGAAGCTCAGGCTATGATTGACAATATCAATGACGGCATGACCTTTGAAGAGGCAAGCGAAGAAGCAGGAATCGAAACTACGGCAACAGAGACGGTCTACACCACATCTAGTGATATCGATAGCCAGATTTGGAGTTGGTTATCAACGGCTGAAGTTGGCCTTTGTGATTCACCGGTTGTCGTTTTGACCGATACTACTGATGATGATGGTAATGTCACTACGACATACACTTACTATGTCATTGAGGTCATAGCTATTGATGCTGATGAATTCTATGATGAATTCTATAGCAGTATCAGTGGTGATATAACGACGACTGAGGTCTTTAATTACTACTTCACCAAGTACACTATTGAAGTATATGACCAAGATGTCTATGACTATCTATCTGAAAACTACGAAGGTATCAACTGATGTGTATATTCTGTGAGATAGCTAAAGGCAATATTCCTTCTAATATTGTCTATGAAGATGATGACGTCATCGCAATATTAGACTTAGCGCAGACTACTAAGGGCCATACCTTAGTAATGCCAAAAGAGCATTATGATGACATAACTGCCATACCAGCTGATGAGCTTGCTAGGGTGATTGCGGTAGTAAAGGACTTGGCTATCAAAATAACAGAGAAACTTGGTGCACATGGCTTTAACGTACTAGTCAATACTGGTGAAGTTGCTGGTCAGACTGTCAAGCATCTGCACTTTCATATCGTGCCTCGCTATGGTGCCGATGATGGCTTTGATATCGTAACTTCTGAGAATAAGTACGATTTAGCGTCCATACTAGAAACGATAAAGTAATTCGATGCCCCTATGGGGCATCTTTTGATGAGGTGCTTTTATTACGAAGTATCAACCTCAATATCAATTCTACCTTTTGAAGTGTGTAT
>CAZXIB010000036.1:0-9872 GCA_964639815.1 uncultured Thomasclavelia sp.
TAAGGTTGGGTTTCTACCCTTATGATATTGAAACGAGTCTTGAAGAACTCACCTACTATCAATCTGACTTCGTTATCTGCAAATTCAATCGCTCCAAGTATCTCTTTCATTAAAGATCTCCTTACCCGCTTATTCTATCACAATCACATACCAAAACAAACAATGATTTCACAAGTCGACGGCCTATCCAAAGTCCTATACTTTTAAGAGCTTGTAAGTCTGTGCTGTAGGTTCATGCTATACTGAGGACATGGAAAAGATTATAAAGCTCAATATAAATGGATATGAAATGGAGACTGTTTTAGAAGAGGACATCAATAGACAAGAGCTTGTCATCTTAGTTCATGGCATGGCATCGTCTCGCGATGAAGTTGGTCAAATGTTAAAAAGATTGGCGAATGTACTTAGTAAAAACGGTATATCCTCTGTCCGTTATGACCAGATGGGGTGTGGTACTTCTAAGCTTTCTAGCAAAGAAGCTACCCTGTCTAAAGCAAGAAATGAAGTCCTAGCTATATACGACCACTATAAAGCCTTAGGCTATAAGCGTATTGGTATCTTAGGCTTTAGTCTAGGTGCTCGCATAATGGCCGGAGTTCTCGATAGACGTCACTTCGACTATGCCATTAGCTGGTCTGGTGCTATCTCTAATGGTCTAGGGCCATTCAAAGAGTACTATGACAAGTTTTATGATACCGCAATGCGTGATGGCTTTGTCGATATCGAGTTGTCTTGGCGAGAGCCCTTCTATCTATCAAAGCAATTTTTCATTGAAATGATTAATGATAAGGCATTAGATATGATAGAAAATTATAAAGAATCGGTTCTTGTTGTGGCAGGAACTCTAGATACGGTTGTCACCCATAATTATGCAGATGATATCATTGCTTCGTGCGCGAATAAAGATAGTCTACTCGTTAGTCTAACAACCGACCACACCTTTGGCGTGCTTGAAGGTGCGGATTACAGCAATCAAGTCATTGATAGGACTGTCGAGTTCATCTGTAGTCATAGAAAGAAGAACTGAGTTATTTTGATTTGCATTATGCACCAAACTGTGGTATTCTCTACTAGCATTGTTCCAAGAAAGGAGGTAGTGCGGTTATGTCAAGAGTATGCAAGATAACAGGTAAGGGGCCAATGTCAGGAAATAACCGTTCCCATTCCCTACGTGCCACACGCCGTAAATGGAACGTTAACCTCCAGAACGTGACCATCATGGTTGATGGAAAGCCTAAGAAGGTTCGCATTTCAGCCAGAGCCTTAAAGACACTAAAGGCCCAAGGTAAGTTAGCCTAATCAAAAAGAGGTCAAGACCTCTTTTTTTAGTTGCGTCGAAGTTTGGCGACATTTTCTTTTATATCACCTTTCATAAGGTATGAGCCACTGACCAAGACATCGGCGCCACACTGTAGCAGTGATGGAGCATTCTTATTGTTTATACCACCATCGACTTCAATGAGATAATCTAGTTTATATTCATGACGAAATTCATTATAGTATACAATCTTGTCATAGGCACTAGGCAAAAAAGACTGACCACCAAAGCCGGGCTCAACGCTCATCACTAAGACCAAGTCTAATTTATCAAGGTATGGAGCTAACTGCACAGGGTCAGTATTGGGTTTAATGCTCATGCCAACCTTAATACCCTTCTCTTTTAGATGGTTAATAATATTTAATGCTGTAGTGTTATCTGTCGCCTCTAGATGAAAGGTGATGAGATTACTACCGACCTCGATAAAGCGGTCGAGATAATGTAGGGGGTCGTTTATCATTAGATGGGTATCAATGAATAGAGATGTTTGCTTTCTTACATCCTGTAATACACCAGAGCCAAAGGATATATTGTCGACGAAATGACCATCCATGACATCATAGTGTAACCAGTCGACTTCAGATTCGATGGCTTTTAATTGCCTTTCAACATTCGCAAAATCAAAGGCTAGAATTGAGGCTGCAACTTTCATAATTACTCCTTACTTTAGGGAACGGTGTTTATCACCATAGATGTTGTTTTCTTTTAGAAAATGCATAAGTTCGACATATGTCTTGTAAAAGGTCTTTGGTATATCGTTCCTTTCAACTGCGTCCTTGATAGCGCAATCTGGCTCTTGTAGATGCTTGCAGTCAAGGAAGCGACATCCGCTGATATAGGGACTAAAGGCACTGATGTGCTTAGCTAGCTCCTCACTATTTACCATTGAGAGGTCAAGGCTAGAGAAACCTGGCGTATCGGCTAATAAACCACCAAAACAAGCAAATAGCTCAACATGGCGCGTTGTATGTTTACCACGATTTAAGGCCTTAGAGATAGCTTGCGTCTTAAGCCCAAGTAAAGGATTGAGTTTATTTAGTAAGGTACTCTTACCAACACCACTTTGTCCACACAGGGCTGTTATCTTATCAGCTAAGATACCTTTGATACTAGCGGCATCATCATCAATGCCTGTCTCGTGAACTTCATATCCCATCTTACTGTAGTAGTCTCTTATTGATTTCACACTCTCTTCATCGGAAAGGTCACTCTTTGTAATACAGATAATAGGGCGAATATCATTATACTCTACTAATATAATCATTCTATTACAGAGCTCAAAAGAGAAGTCAGGATCTTTTGTCGACATAGCGATAATGACTTGGTCTATATTAGCTAGATTGGGACGTAATAGATAGTTTCGCCTTGGCAAGTGACGCTTTATGACATAGCGGTCAGCAACCTTGGCATACTCAACTTCATCACCAACAACCGGATAATCATATTGACGCATCTTACCCGCTAACGTCGCACTAAGTAGCGTTCCATCAGCGCATTTAATCGTGTAGTCTTTAGAGATGATTTTGACAATTAGAGCCTTATTCATCATCCTCCAAATAATATAGAGTTACATAGGTATCACTCATCTGCATATATGACGTGCCAACTTCAGGATCTGTTCTAACAACAGTTCCAGCAACTAAGCTCTCCTTTTCTTCGTCCGTATACTCATCTAGCTCATCTAAGGTTATAGCTTCTAATACCGTCTCAATGCCCATGTCAGCAAGCGTTTCAGAAGCTTCATCTGCATCCATGCCGATGATGTTTATAGGGATAATCTCTGAGACATAGGCACTATAAGTCAGTGTTATGGTCAATGACTCTGATGGGTCAAACTGTTCACCCGCTTCAATGCCTTCCTGACTGATTACTGTACCAGGTGTCAGGTCAGAGACAATAGCTGTACCAACAACTCTGATGTTGGGATATAAATCTTGTATTGTGGTGCGAGCTGTTTCAAAGTTTTCTCCTACATAGTCATCCATAATGGCATAGATACCACTAGATACCGTTACCTTGATAGTCGTGCCCTTCTCGACTTCTGTGCCGACTTCAGGGTCGGTCTCGATGATGAGGCCTTCTTCCGTGTCTTCTGTCAGTACTCTTTCAATATCATCGAGATTTAAGACTAAACCTTCACCATCTAATATCTCATTAGCCTCAAGTATCCGCTTACCTAAGATATCGGGAACTGTGACCGTGGCTGTATCAAATTCGATGATGCCACCAAAATACAACATCAAAAAGACAATGAATATAGTGATTACAGTAAGTAAAGTGATGTAGATGGCCATGAAACTGTCTCTTCGACGTTCTGTCTTTTTCTTAGTAATTCCCGTCTTGCCTTTGCTATTCTTCTTTTTGGCATCTGCTTCAGCTAAACTCAGGTCTTCTGGGTATTCAAAGACAATGGGCTTATCGCTATAAAGCTTATCGGCTGTAAAGTCATTCAAATCCTTAAGCATGTCGGCGACATTCTTATAGCGGTTATTGACATTCTTTGCCGTCGCCTTAAGAACGATATTCTCAACGGCTTGCGGTATATTCTTGTCGAAGTCTCTGATACGAGGTATGGGCTTTTTAATACTGTTCATGACAACTTGAACAGCTGAATCGCCCTTAAAAGGCACAGAACCACACAGTAATTCATAGAAGACGATGCCAAGTGAATATATATCGCTTTGCATCGTAGCAATCTCACCTTTAGCAACCTCTGGAGCAATATAGTGAACCGAACCTAAGACATTGTCTTGGCTGGTTATCTGCATGGCATTATTAGCTAGGGCAATACCAAAATCCACAATCTTGACTGTACCATCATCTTTAATCAGAACATTCTGTGACTTAATATCACGATGGATGATGCCATTGCGGTGCGATTCCATGATGGCACTACATAACTGCTTCATCATTGAGACCGCTTCGGTATAGTAAAGAACTCCTCGCTTTTGGATGAGTTGTTTTAGGGTTTGGCCTTTGATGTATTCCATGACGATGTAGTGGTCAACACCATCATCACCAACATCGTATATATCGACGATATTAGGATGGCTGAGTCTTGTGGAAGCCTGAGCCTCCCTCTTAAAACGCTCTAAGGCAACAGGGTCGCTCGAAAGCTCACCCTTTAATACCTTAACGGCAACCTCACGGTTTAATACGGTATCAACAGCAACATAGACATCGGCCATGCCGCCCTTACCGATGTGATTTATGATGAGGTAGCGACCGGCAATCAGTTCTGACTTATTCATGGTCATCCTCCTTATCCATCGCAATCAAAGTAAGCGTGATATTGTCATAGCCGCCTTTGGCTAAAGCCGTCTTTAGTAACTTATTAGCTCTATCTTCAATAGATATAGACATGTCGCCTATAATCTTTTCCATCTCACCTTTTTCAACATAGCCGTGTAGGCCATCAGAAGACAGTAGATAGCATTGGTTGAAATTGCTTATGGCATAGGTCTCACAGGTTGTTCCTTCATAGACGCCTAAAAACTTAGTGAGGTAGTGGCGTTTGGGATGAACTTGCCCTTCTTCTTCGCTGATAAGGTGTCTTTTAACTAGTTCATTCACTAAGGTATGGTCACTAGTGAGTTGTCTTAAGTTGCCATCATGATAGCCATAGACCCTAGAATCACCAGCATTTATAACAAAGTTACCAACTTCCGAAATAAGTAGGCCAGCGATAGTAGTGCCCATGCCTTCTAAACGTGCGTCAGTCTTTGACATCTCACAGATATGGTCAGAAGCCAGTCGAACGTGCTGTTTGAGATAAGACAAAGCCTCTTCAGCATTTGTGAAACCTTTATGCTTAGAAAAAGCCTCGCCAAGATATTTCACTATCTCTGAAGAAGCTACATCACCAGCTTTGGCTCCACCAATGCCATCGCATATTAATGCCAGCAAGTCCTTATTCTTGTTGTATGCATTGATGTAGCTGTCTTGGTTGTTTTTACGGACAAGACCTACATCGGATAAACTAATGACTTTCATATTTCTTTGACCACCCGGGCCCGCAATTGGCCACATGCAGCATCGATGTCTTCCCCCTTCTTTTGACGAAGCGTCACTGCTACATTTCTCTTCTTAAGCATATCATAAAAAGCTAGTGCTTTTCGCGCACTACTCGACTTATAACCCTTTTCTTCAACTGTATTATAGGGAATGAGATTGATATAAGCATTGCGGTTTCTTGTAAGCTCTGCTAATTCATCGGCGTTACTAGGGCCATCATTTATTCCGTCTAACAGTAAATACTCCAAAGTAATACGACGGTTATTACTCTTGCTGTATTCATCTAAAGCTGAAAACAATTCATCTATATCATAGGCCTTGTTTATTGGCATAAGCGTAGAGCGCAAATCATTATTTGAAGCGTGTAGGGATATGGCAAGGTTATATTGAACCCCTTCATCGGCGAAACGTTTAATCATCGGTACAAGGCCACAGGTCGATATCGATATATGTCTGGCGCCAATTTCAAGGCCTAAGGGGTCATTTATGACCTTCATAGCTTCCATAACATTGTCATAGTTATCGAAGGGTTCGCCCGTCCCCATGACAACGATGTTGGAAAGTCGCTCGCCCTTTTCTTCTAGAAAACGCTGCATCCAAAGAGCTTGGGCTAATATCTCGCCTGAGCTAAGGTCTCTAATCTTTTTTAATAAGCCGCTAGCGCAGAAATTACAACCCATGTTGCAGCCAACTTGCGTGGATATACAGGCACTATAGCCATAATCAAAGACCATGAGGACAGCTTCAATAAGATTGCCATCGACTAATTCAAATAAAAACTTGCGCGTCCCGTCTTTTGCGCTTTGCTCAGTGATGAGTTTTAGGTTTTCAATATAGAAATCTTCTTCAAGACGAGCAATCAAATCTTTACTGAGGTCAGTCATCTCTTTAAATGAAGTGACTCTCTTTTTATACAACCAATGATAGACCTGTTTAGCCTTATAAGGCTTAGCACCTATGTCTTGCATATATCCTACAAGTCTATCAAGGCTAAAGCTATAGATTTCTTTCATAGACCACATTATAACCAGATTGTCATATTTTTAACAGTTTAGCACTGTAAAAACAGTCAGCCCCCTCACCTTCTAAATAAGTCTTATCATTTAGTAGGACAAGTGATGAATCTTCCTTACAAAGACTAGCTATCTGACGGGCATTCTCTTTGGTGTTGAGAGTACAGGTGCTGTACACCAAAATAGCTCCTTTTTTCATATGAGTGGTGATATGCTTTAAAAGTTCTCTTTGTAAGATGACAAGGTCATCAATATCGGTATCCTTTAAGTGATAGCGAATATCAGGCTTGCGTTTAAGAACACCAAGGCCAGAACATGGTGCATCTAAAAGAATCTTATCTGCCTTATTGATAATAGATGGTTCTAACTTTTTGCCATCACCGACAAGTAAGGTATAACCCTCAAGCCCTAATAACTCAGCCTTCTTTCTTATAAGTTCTACACGGCTAGCGTTTATATCGTTGCCATAAGCCTCTTTAACAATATCTAAGGCATTGAATAGTTTAGATCCCGGTGCAGAACACACATCCAAGAAGACATCAGCTTCTTTTAAATCTAGCTCTTTTATAATCTTCGCAGAATTTAAGTCTTGGACATAGAATAGACCTTCTTTAAAGGCATCAGTATCAATAAGAGGTTTACTAGCGACAAAAGAGTCATCGTTTATAATCTCTATATCTAAGTCCTTTAAGTCCGCATAAGTGGCCTTCTTGTGATTAAGACGATAAAAGACTCTTGGTAGTTTGATACTATCGTCTAGTATCTTTTTAAAAATCTCATCTGGATACTGTGCCTTTAATAGTTTATATAACCATAGTGGTAAGCTATAGTAAGTAGCTTCTCCAAGTTCAGTATTCATGTCAGGAACGGCGAGCTCATGGCTTTTTCTAATCATTGCATTTACAAAGCCCTTATCATAGTTCTTTGCCATATCAACATAGCTCGATGCAGTATAAGCCGGTTTCTTTAACCAATAGCGCTCATACATGGCCATAGCTAAAAGAATCTTAGCATCTTCTTTAGTCTTGCCCTCAGCTTGACCCATGAATTGGTAACATAAGAGATAATAGTGACGTAAGACACCACCAACTAGCTCCGTTATAAACCCACGCTTTTGCGCAGGCACTTCTTTAAGAGTCTCTTTTAAACATAGCGAGGCATACTTGCCATCTAGTAAGACGGCGCATAATATATCATAAGCTATCTTTCTTTCCATATTACTCCATATAGACCGGGTCAACATCAATCTTTATCGATGAGACATTAGACTGTTTCAAATAGGCATTGACAATACTGGTAACCTTATTTAAAAGCTCAGGTAGATTCTTGCCGACAAAGGTAAAACGATAGCGCTCCTTAGTCATTATCTTATTAAGCCTAAAGGGTCTGAAACGGCGCTCAGAAACATCTTTAGACAACTCATCTAAGCTCGCAACTGACCGTGATAAACGCTTGGTATTTTGATCAGACAAGATGACATTTATAAAATGCGTATAAGGTGGTAAGTCAGCACGATGACGATAATTCATCTCAATGTTATAGAAAGCCTCATAGTCTTGTCTAGTGACCGCCTTTATGACGTAATGGTCGACATTGAAAGCTTGAATGATGACCTTGCCAGCATCCCTAGCCCGGCCACTGCGTCCACTGGCCTGCATAAGAAGGTCGAAGGTTGTCTCAGTGCTATTAAGGTCAGTTCTAAGAAGGCCACTATCGGCATTGAGAATGCCCACTAGCGTCACATCAGGGTAATCAAGTCCTTTGGCAATCATCTGGGTACCGACTAAAATATCGTATTTGTGCTCACCAAAATCATTAAGTATCTTGCTGTGACCGTCTTTTATGTGGGTGTTATCAGCATCCATCCTGCCAACTTTGGCCATGGGGAACATCTTCTCTAAGGTCTCAACAACCTTCTTAGTGCCTAGACCATAGCTTGTAAGCTTACTAGACCCACAATTTGGACAAGTCTTTATCATCCTGTATATCCGACCACACATATTACATTTAAGTTCGTCAGTATCGCGATGATATGTAAGAGCCATCTCACAATCCTCACACATTAAAACACTACCACAACTGGCACACCTAACAATCGGTGCATATCCCCTTCTGTTAAGTAACATAATGGCTTGTTTCTGACTGTTTAGTACGCTATTTAATTCATCTTCTAGGGTCTTGGATATGATATGTGAGCCATCATTCATTATTTCCTTTTGTAAGTCAACGACTTCGACAAGCGGCAAAGTCTCATTGATACGCTTAGATAACTTAAAAAAAGCATAGGTACCATTTAAGGCTCTTGTATAGGTCTCTATATTCGGTGTAGCGCTAGCTAATAAAACCTTACAGCCAAAGTCCTTGGCTCTTTTAAAGGCGACCGTCTTAGCGCTATAACAAGGAACATTATCCTGTTTGTAAGAATGGTCGTGTTCTTCATCGATGATGATTAAACCTAGGTTGCTAAAGGGTAAAAATATGCCAGAGCGCGTAGCGATGACTATCGAAACTTCACCCCGATAGACCCGCATATACTCTTGGTAACGCTCATTATCACTTAGATATGAATGATATATTGCCACAGCGTCAAAACGTTCTTTGACTCGTCTTATCATTTGCGGGGTCAAGGCAATCTCAGGCACTAAGATGAGAACCTGTTTTCCTTTAGTTAAGACACTACGAGCTAAGTGGAGATAGACTTCGGTCTTACCACTTCCCGTCACCCCAAAAAGGAGACTGACCATTTTATCAGTGGCTATTATCCCCTCATAGGCTGATTTTTGGTCGGGGGTAAGGTCTTTAAATAGTGTCTTTTCCTTAGACTCTTCTTTGGGCTTATAAGGACGCTTATAGCGCTCAATAATACCTTCACTTACAAAACGTCTTATTATCGACTCCGATAGTTTTAATGCTTCAGTATAGGGCATATCATCGTACAAACTGTCGTACACTTCCTTTTGTCTGGGTGTCAGTTTTTTAGTGAGGGCATTTACTTTTATAACTGTCTCCATCTTTATACCAACCTTGGTCTTAGATACCTTAAAGGCCTTAGGGAGCATGGCATTAAAACAGGTTATAAAAGGACTTATCGTCGTCTTAGCTAGCCACTTGGCTAAGTCGATAAGCTCTTGTGTCATAAGTGGTTCTTCATCAACTATATCTACGATAGGTAGAAGCTTTATTTCTTCTTTTTCGTTGTATTCATCAAGCGTCAAATCCGTATGTCTTACGCCTGTCACAAAACCCATCATCTTGGCGCGATTAAAAGAAACCATGACTCTCGTGTGGGGCTTTATCTCACGGTCGCTGTAATAAGTAAAGGGTCTATCTATCGATAGAGCTTGGCGCATGACATAGACATCAAGTAGGCAAGCCATAGCTAGATTTTACCATAGCGGAATCTATAGTTGCAGGAGATTAAGAGGCCACATCAAAAAGTGAGCGAAGCATATGTTTCACTCACCTTTTAACTGGTTATGATATTGTGGCCTATTTATTCTTGATGGCAGCTCTTGCAGCAGCTAGAC
>CAZXIB010000037.1:0-9664 GCA_964639815.1 uncultured Thomasclavelia sp.
CGATGGAAGGAATCGTGAAGGGGATACTTGTGCAAGAACCAATCTAATGGTTCATTCTCATCAAACTCTCTTATCTGGGCAAGCTCATTGCCCATGAAATTGAGCTTTTTCCCCGGATGGGTAAACATGTACACAAAGAGGTTGCGACAAAGGCTAAACTTCTCTTCATATGTGCCAAACATCTTATCAAGAATAGTCAGTTTTGAATGGACGACTTCATCATGCGATAGTGGTAATAAGAATTTCTCATTATAGAAATAGGCCATCGAAAAGGTAATGAGGTTATGATGATACTTGCGATACTCGTGATCCATCTTATAATAGCGCAGTGTATCGTTCATCCAACCTAAGTCCCACTTATAATCAAAGCCCAGACCACCCCATTTGGTTTCTGCTGTGACCTTTGGATAATCAGTTGAATCTTCGGCTATCAATATGGCACTGGGATGTCTAGCCTTTAGGCTACTATTCATATCCCTTATAAAAGATAGGCCAGCTACATTCTCGCCAAGTTCACTATTGCCTTTATGATAGATGAAGTGTGACACGGCATCATAGCGCAAACCATCTATATGATAATAAGACAAAAAGTAGTCGGCACTGGACTTTAAAAAGGAGCGCACTGGGCCAGAAGTCAAATCAAAGTAGTAGGTACCCCACTCACTTGTCCTTAAGTGCTCTTCCTTATATTCATACATCGGATGAAAGGCAAAGTTCTGTAGCGCCCAATCATCAGGCACAAAGTGGGCATAGACCACATCTAAGATGACACCAATGCCCGCCTTATGACAGGCATCAATAAAGGCCTTAAAAGCATCGGGATTACCATAGCGAGATGTCGTCGCAAAGAAACCAGAAGCTTGATATCCCCATGAGCCATCAAAGGGATGCTCGAAGATGGGCATCAGTTCTAAGTGCGTAAAGCCATTTTCCTTGGCGTAAGGAATAAGCGTTTCGATAAGATGACTATAGTCATCAAGCTTTTTTTCTTTTTCTCTCTTAAAGGCGTTAAGGTGAACCTCATAGATGTTTAAAGGCTCTTGATAGGAGAAATGACGCTTCGCCATGTAGTCGTCATCTTTCCAATCATAGCGATTGATATCCCACATGATAGAAGCATTCTTAGGTCTTAGTTCACTATAGAAGGCATAAGGGTCGATTCTATCGTGATAAGTAAAATCATCGCGGTAGATTCTTATTTTGTACATATGCTCTAAGCCTACGCCTTCAACCTCTACTTCCCAAATGCCTCTATCATCAATCCTAATCATGTCGACAGGCCACCAATCACTAAAAGTGCCAATAACGGCTACCTTATAGGCACTATCAACCCAGACTCTTATGCGTACACCCTTATCACTTTTATGAGCACCAAAAAGGCGATAGGCTTCGCTTTCTGAGCCATAAAAGAAGTTATCAAAGCGACAATCTATCATTTGTTCAAGGCACGCTGATATATATCTTTATAAGATTTAGCCGACTTATCAAAAGAGACATCATACTTCATGGCATTCTTTATAAGCTCAGCCCAGTCTTCTGGTCTATCAAAGTAAGTATCATAGGCATAGTCAAAGACGTGTTGTAAAGAGAATAAGTCAAAAGGCCCAAAGGAAAAACCGCGCCCTTCTTTGGTAAACTCGTTATATGGTTCTACCGTATCTTTAAGACCACCCGTCTCTCTCACTAGAGGCAAAGTGCCATAGTGCATAGCTATGAGTTGTGATATACCACAGGGTTCAAATAGCGATGGCATAAGTAATAAATCTAATCCAGCATACATCTGATGAGCTAAATCTTCATTGTAACCACAGTAATAGACACATCGCGTCTTATAACGCTCTTCCATCATTTTGAGCTGATACTCATAGCGTGAATCACCGGTTCCTAGGATTGCTATTTGTACGTCCTTTTGCATCCAGTGGTCAATAGAAGATATGACAAGGTCAATACCTTTTTGACTGGTCAATCGCGATATCATACCCACTAAGAAGGTGTTGGGGCGAACCTGTAGTCCTAACATATCTTGTAGTGCCTCTTTATTGGCTCGCTTACCGCTCTTATAACTTCTAGAGCCATAGTTTTTGCTTATAGCCATATCCTTAGTAGGCTCAAAGCTATTAGTGTCGATACCATTAGTTATGCCATAGAGGTCACCACTTCTATACTCTAGTATCGTCTCTAAACCTTCGCCACCAGCTGGTGTTTGTATCTCATAGGAATACGTCATTGAAACAGTCGTTACGATATCGGCAAAGATAATGCCTATCTTCATGAAGTTAGCCTCATCGTTATAACGCAGTGAGCCATCTTCATAATAGCGATAGTCAAAACCCAAGAAGTCAAATAAAACAGTCTTGTCATAGCGACCTTGATAAGCGAGATTATGAATGGTAAAGACGTGTTTAATACGTCTTATCGATTCGATGGCGTTATAACGTATCTTACAAAGAGCTGGCAAAATGGCGGTATGATAGTCGTGTTCATGACAGATGTCCGGATAATAATCAAGCCTTATCATCATCTCTAAGATGGCACAGTTAAAGACACTAAAGCGGATGACATCATCGTTATAACCATAGACTCCATCACGATAAAAGTAGGTATCGTTTTCGATAAAGTAATACTCGATGCCCTCATGCATAAGGCTATAGACATTAGCCTCTTCATGGATGACACCACTATCGATGTGAATATGTTCGATATATTTAAGTTCACTATACCACTTGTCTTTAATGGTCTTGAGTAAAGGCATAACAACCCTCACTTCATACTCGTTATCACTTATGTGATGCGGTAAAGTACCAACGACATCAGCCAGTCCACCCGTCTTTACAAAGGGCAGTCCTTCAAAAGATGCGAATAAAACCCTAATCATATCCTATCCCTCCGTTTGACATAGATGGGGTGGTCTTTTGTACCCTCTAGCTTCTTGACATGGGTGATGATGGCATAGCGATCAACTACAGCATTTTCAATAACGACATTCTTATTGATAAGAGTTGAAGGCATGATGACAGAGTTTTTAATGACGACGCCGCCCTTTATCACGACATTTCTTCCAATTACCGAATCGATGACTGTACCTTCTATCTCACAACCATTACCAACCAATGAGCCAGTGACATTTGCACCTGTCTTATACAAAGTGGGTTGGGTATCATTCGTCTTAGTATAGATAGGCCAAGCATCCGATACTAAATCAGCTAGTCTATCAATTAATTCGAGATTAGCTCCGTGATAAGCCTTGAGTGAATCAATACAACTGACATAGCCCTTATGAGGAAAACCGATGACCTTAAGACTATCAAGAGAATCAGCTATCACATCACTTAACCAGAATAGACTTGATGTCTTAGCGGCCTTATCTAAAAGTTCCAAGAAAAGATGTCGCGACATCATATAGCACTCTAAGGAAACAGTGCGGTTTTTGTATTTGCCATTGTTTTTAGACATGGCGACAACTCTTCTATCTTCGCCAAGCTCTAATAAATCGCACATCGCAAAGGCATCCTTAGCGTTATTAACAGCCTGATACATGATAGTGACATCGGCACCACTCTCCCTATGATACTCTAACATCTCATTAAAGTTTTGGATGTAGACAAAGTGTGAAGGAGCGATGACGACATAGTTGGCACTAGATGACTCAATGTGTTCGATGTTGGCATTGAAGTTGGCGACATCGGTATTGTATAAGTCGTTATTACCACGAACTTCCCCATAGAGAATGTCAAATCTGCCCTTCTTGGAGTTGATGTTGTAGTTGGTGCCAAGGATGTGGCCGATTGTTGAACGCGGACGGTTCTTTATATAGATTTGAATGTTGTCGATATGGGAATTGGTCATGTTGGAAATCATGAAGTCCAAGACCCGATAACGACCTAAGAAACTAGTAGCCGATATTGGTCGATAGTCATCCACGCCTTCGACATGGACGTTGGCTGGCTCTAGATTTACTATTCCTAATAGCTTGTTCATGCTTTGCCCTCCGCTTGTTTGTTAACTAAGGCCTTAGTGACAAGAAGTATGTTTTCTGAGTCTTCGCTACCAAAGCTCATCCCAGCTGGTATACGTACGCCATCCATGACAACACAACGGGTTACCTCTGCACCCTCACCAATACTGACTCCAGTCATGATAACCGAGTCTTTGATTTTGGCATCGCGGGCAATGCTGCTGCCAGTGAATAAGACTGAGTGGCTGACATGACCATCGACATGACATCCCTGAGTGATATAGGCGACATCAATTTTGGCATTAGAACCGACGATGTGGGGTATAGAGTTATTGTCACCAGTATAAATCTTCCAATCAGGGTCATTTAAGTCAAGAGTACTTTTAGCTGAGATGAGATCCATATTGGCCTCCCACAGAGAATCAATCGTACCAACATCCTTCCAATATCCCTTAAAGCGATAAGCTCTGAGATTTAAACCATCGTTTAAATAAGTTGGTATGATGTCTTTACCAAAGTCGTGCGAAGAATCGGCCTTCTTTTCATCTTCACGTAAGTACTTTCTAAGGGTCTTATAGGTAAAGATATAGATACCCATCGAAGCGAGGTTGCTTTTGGGTTTTACTGGTTTTTCTTCAAATTCGATTATTCGATCATCTTCATCGGTATTCATGATACCAAAGCGGCTGGCCTCTTTTATTGGTACCTCTAAAACCGCAATCGTCGCATCAGCCTTTGTCTCTATGTGTCGCGCCAACATCTTCGCATAGTTCATCTTATAGATGTGGTCACCACTTAAGATGAGGACATACTCAGCTTCTTCTTGGTCAAGGAAGTCGAGGTTTTGGGTTATGGCATCCGCTGTGCCCTGATAGACACTTAGACCTGTGGCATCCTTTTCTCGAGGTGGTAGACAATACACACCGCCGCCATCGATGTCTAAACCCCAGATGTGGTCTCTGGCGATGTATGAGTTTAATTGGACTGACTCATACTGTACTAAGACACCGACTGTTGTGATATTAGAATTAGCACAATTAGACAGTGGAAAATCAATAATGCGATATTTTCCACCGAAATGGACAGCCGGTTTAGCGACCTTCTTTGTCAAGTCCAACAGGCGTGTTCCCCTCCCACCGGCAAGGATCATAGCTACCATCTTATTTTGCTTCATATATTAGCTCCCCTGTTCTTTGTCTCTATTATATATATAAGACCTGTGTAAAGAAAGCGGTTTAGGCTTAAGTCAACTTACATAAGATATAGACCGTAAGTCGGCCTATGTTAAGTGACGTATCTGATACGCACCGATTACTGAAACCCTCAGGCCCATACACGACCTGGTAATGGCCATCCACATAGTAATCTCGATCTTCTAAAGTTGCGTTGAAGACTATTTTGAGCTCGCCCACTTCATAGATTAATATCTCATCGACATAGTAGACGCTATCATCTACTATATCTTCTAGCTCACTGACTCTAAGACTTTCATATCGCTTGCGTATCGCTATCATATCCCTAGTGAAAGCTACGATATCAAGGTACTTATTACGGCGCCCATAATCAATCTTGTTGATATCATCGCCTGCCATATAGGTATTGTCTAGGCCACTCTTGCTGCGGGCAAACTCTTGGCCAGCATGTAAAAAAGGTATGCCTCTAGCTAATATAGTAGCGGCAATAGAAAGCTTTATCCGCTTTTTGTCATCTTCATCAGTCTCACTTTCATGAAAGACTTTTAAGACATCGTAAAAGGTCTTATTGTCGTGACATTCAATGTAGTTGATGATACGACGCGGAGCGATGTCTTTGTTTATTAGGGCTTTTGCCATTTCATCTTTTTTGGATATATCACCTAAGATATAACCCATCGTCTCCTGACCATAACTATTGCCTCTAACGGCATCGCGAAAGCTGCCATTAAAGTAGGCGACATCTTTAAATAGATGATGATTTTCACTATTAGCGCGCCTTTCAAAAGGAATACCAGCCTCCATATTCCAGGCTTCACCATAAGATAAAAACCAAGGCTTTCTTTCTTTAGTGATGGCACTAAGACTATTTAAAGTCATAGTATCCATAAGACACATGAGGTCATAGCGCAAACCATCAATATCGTAGATATCAATATAGCGCTCAACCATCAATTCTAGATATCTTCTTACCATCGACCCTTCTGTCCTTAGCTCATTACCACAATATGAACCATTAGCTAAGTCATCGCCATCATAGCGAAAATAGTAATAGGGAAGTATCTTAGAAAGGGCGAAGTCGCTTGCATCATAGACGTGATTAAAGACGACATCCAAGACGACATACAAGCCTTTTTGATGGATGTAGTCGACGAGCTCTCTTAATTCACTAACCCGCTTATATGGGTCAAAGACATCACTAGCGTATGTGCCTTCTGGCACATTATACTGAATGGGGTCATAACCCCAGTTATAAGCAATGGGTCTAATCTCGTCGATACGACCAAAGTCCATAGTAGGCATGAGTTGGACATGGGTTACACCAAGGTCGCTGATGTACTGTATACCTGTGGGTAAATCGTCATAGTCCACTTCTTCTAAAAGCGATATGAACTTACCATGTGTTTTAGTCTTTAAATCTTTAGATGCCGTCATATCACGAACACTCATCTCATAGATAATCGCATCAGTAGGCTTACTGTAAGAATTATTAGGTTTATAGTGTTTCTTTGGCAGTCTATCGAGATTTATAACACAGGAATAGGTGGCATTGGGCCCACTGCTATAACTGTAGGGGTCTATTGATTTAACCTTTTTATCGTCTCTAATAATCTCGTAATAGTACTTAGCCCTATCAAAGTCGCCCTTAAGCGTTAGCGAATAGATACCTCGACCTTCTTTTTCCATTTTGTAGCATCTATCGTCAATGATAAGATGCACCATATCTGAAAGTGGTGCCCACAATCTAAAGGTCGTCGCCTCTTTACTATAGAAGTTACCTAAGTCATGGACATCACAGGTAAAATACTCATCAAAGGACTCAGTACGTACTACATGGCGCATTACTACTTTGTATCTGTCATCACGATAAAGAAAAGAATATCGCTTAGAAAAGTCGATATCCTCTGATAATTCGATGACTGTATGGCCATCGTCTATGGTCTCTGTAGTAAACTCTAAAACGATCTCGTCTTTTAATAAGCAGAGATTATCTAAAGAGTCATCATGATAGATGTCTATACGTCTGACATCATCAAAATAGGCTTCAAAGCGCATCAGTCTAAGGTATTGATATGCCAGATATCCTCGGCGTACTCATTTATCGTCCTATCACTAGAAAAGTAGCAGGACTTAGCGATATTGATAAGACATAGCTTGGCAAAGTGATGGGGATCGGCATAGATGGCATTTATCTTCTCATGGGCCTTAACATAACTATCAAAGTCCGCCAAAACACAGTACTCATCACCCCTAGTGAGTAAGTCATCATAGATGACTCTAAAGTCATTGAGGTCTTCTGAGAAAGTACCGTCAATTAAAGAATCGATGACACACTTTAAATCTTGATTGTGGAGATAGTAGCCATATGGGTCATAGTGATGGCGCAAGGCTACTACCTCGTCAGCACTCATACCAAAGATGACCATACCCTCATCACCGACTAGCTCATGTATCTCGACGTTAGCTCCATCCATAGTACCTAAGGTGATGGCTCCATTCATCATAAACTTCATGTTGCCGGTACCACTGGCTTCCTTACCAGCAGTCGATATCTGTTCGGAAACATCAGTGGCATTCATGAGCTTTTCCGCAACCGTCACGCGATAATTGGGGATGAAGACGACATCGATGTACTTGCTAAGTTCAGGGTCATTTTTAATATAACGTCCTACCCTATTTATAAGCTTGATTACCTTTTTGGCTAAGACATATTGGCTAGCGGCCTTAGCAGCAAAGAAGAAGGTCGTCTTAGGCATAGTAAAGTCTGGGTCCTCCTTTATCTTGTGACATAGATAGATGACGTGTAAGATATCCAGTAATTGTCGCTTATAGGCGTGTAAACGTTTAGCTATCGTATCAAAGACGGAATTAGGGTCAACGATGATATCGTATTGCCTCTTTAGGTAGTCTGCTAGTACTAACTTACGTTTATACTTAACCGCTAAGAAATCTTCTTGTAGCTTCTTGTTGTCGACATGGTCTAAGAGGTTTTCAAGCTTAGATATATCACTTTTAAACTCTGGGCCAATATAGCATTCTAATAGAGAGACTAGCTCAGGATTAGTGTGTAGTAGCCATCTTCTATGAGTTATACCATTAGTCTTATTATTGAACTTTTCCGGATATAGGGCATAGAAGTCCTTAAAGAGGTCATTTATTAGGATATCGCTGTGCAGTTTAGCGACTCCATTAACTGAAAAAGAGCCAATGATACAAAGGTGGGCCATACGGATGGAGCCAGCAGACACAATACTGACTCTATCAAAGAAGTCTTTTGTCTGGCCGATACCGAAGATAAACTCTTCAAACTTCTTGTCGAGCTCTTCGATAATCAACCAAATACGTGGTAGTAATGTCTTGATGTATTCTACAGGCCATCTTTCAAGAGCCTCACTCATGACCGTGTGATTAGTATAGGCAAAGGTATTAGAAACGATGTAATAAGCATGATCCCAATCATAGCCATAGTCATCCATGAGGATGCGCATAAGCTCGGGTATTGCCAAAGCTGGATGGGTATCATTTAACTGGATGACGACCTTTTCATGGAGGTTAGAAAGACTACCATAGGTGCGCATATGCTCTCTTATTATTGAGTGTAAACCTGCTGAGACGAAGAAGTATTCTTGTTTGATGCGGAGGTAGCGACCTTCAACAGTTGAATCATCAGGATAGACATTAAGACAGATGTCACTGACGCTGCCCAGATACTTTCTAAAGTCACCTTCAAAGTTATCACTGGGTTCAGCCGACCACATCCGCAAGGTATTAGTAAGACGTTTACCATCACCTACGATTGGCATATCGTAAGGCACAGCTAAGACGTCTTCGGTATTGATGTGTTTAAAAACTAATTTGCCACTTTCATCGCGGTCAATGAAGACATCGCCATAAAAACGAATAGTGACGGCCTTGTCGGGTTTTTTAACTTCCCAAGGGTTACCTAGTCTCAGCCATTGATCTGGTACTTCAACCTGTTGGTCATCAATGATGAGTTGCTTAAACAGGCCATATTGATAGCGTATGGTATTGCCATTGCCTGGGTAGCCCAGTGATGCCAAAGAATCAAGAAAACAAGCAGCCAGTCGTCCAAGACCGCCATTACCAAGTCCAGCATCACTTTCCATATCTTCTAAAGCATTTAGGTCAATACCTAAGTCTTCTAGCCCTTCTTTAACGACCGTATAGGCGCCTAAGTCCATGAGGTTATTTGTAAGCATGCGGCCCATAAGAAACTCAAGCGAGAAGTAGTACATCTGTTTGACCTTTTGGTCGCGCGTCTTCTCCTTGCTTATGCGCCATGACTCATTGATAGCACCTTCAACTAATCGTGCTAGGATGATGTATTTTTCACTATCAGTAGCTTCAGCCAGAGTCTTACCATAGTTTTTTTCCATGGCCTTGGCCAGCTCTATCTTGAACGTTTCTTTATCTTCAAACATAGACCTCTCCTAAACAAAAACATCATGATTATAAACCATTTAGGACAAGCGGACAAATGCACCTGTCTTTTAGT
>CAZXIB010000038.1:0-9517 GCA_964639815.1 uncultured Thomasclavelia sp.
CCGGTGCCGTCATCCCATCTTTATATGTCCAACCACGACACTCATCCTTACCTACGGTAAAGAATGTCTTGAGACCTAATAAGTGATAGGCCCTAGTAATAAGTTCATCAAGACCTGACCTATGAATACCTAAATCTTCTAAAAAAGCTGCCTTTTCTTGTTTGTCTAGGCCACTTAAATCTTCTTCAATCTTGGCACTTATAGCCACCACTTCATTACCTTGAGACTTAGCTAAATCTCTGACCTTAACATAATATGGGTCACTATCAGGATTATTGATTGCCTCTTCTTTGACATTGGCAATATAGATGACAGGTTTTATAGTAAGTAGGTTTAATGTCTTAAGATAAGCAATCTCTTCCTTATCTAAGTGCCTTGTATCAATGAGCTTACCTTTTTCTAAAGTGGCCTTTATTTTATCTAGAATAGTCTTTTCATAGAGTGCTTCTTTATCTTTAATCTGGGCCTTCTTTTCTACTTTGGATAGTCTATTATTAATAGTAGTAAGGTCAGCCATAATTAGTTCATAATCAATGACTTCGATATCTCTAATCGGATCGACCGTCTCATAGACATGGCTTATATCAGCGTCAACAAAACAACGCACTACATGACAAATGGCATCCACTTCTCTTATGTTAGCTAAAAATTTGTTGCCTAAGCCCTCGCCCTGACTTGCCCCTTTTACAAGTCCGGCAATATCCGTAAAGGCAAAGGTTGTAAAGACGGTCTTTTTAGGCTCATACATAGCACTGAGCTTGATTAGACGCTCATCTTTTACTTCAACAACACCTACATTAGGCTCGATGGTTGCAAATGGATAATTAGCCGCTTCAACTTTGGAATTTGTAATGGCATTAAAAAGTGTAGACTTACCAACGTTAGGTAATCCAACGATGCCAGCTTTTAAACTCATAGACGATACCTCTTCATGCCGTTTATTCTAGCATATCTGGCCCATAAGTATATAAGAGATAATAGTAAGAGCTACAAAGTATATAATCTCTATAAGCCCGTTGACAGCTTGATAGTATAGGTATATCGCTAGCATTACAAAAAGACAGACTGTAAAGAATGTAATAAGTCCATCTGCAACCTTTGAATTGATAACTCTGTATCGATATAAGAACACTAGTAGCCCACTACTAACAAGCGCAAAACCAATATATGCACATAAAACATGGACGTCAGCTAATAGTTGTATGTCTCTACTATAAGGGATAGATGGCGCTAAAATAAAACCAACTACCATAATCCTATAACAGTTCTTATCAATCTTGTATATAGACCCAAACGAAAGGATGAATAGTAGAGCTAAGAGAATGCTCGACAAATAATGGGTTACATCTTGTGTGCCTGAGATGTTACCTACAAAAATATCAGTCCCCCAAAAGAGACTGATTATAGTTATGATAGCTAATAAACTTAGGCTAAGCCTTCTTATCATTGGCGATTAAAATCCGCATCGCTTCAATTGCTGTCTTAATAGCTAAGTCTGTGTCATGGGCTTGTTTATTGGTAAGACCAGCCTTTTCTCTTTCTTGATTGGCAACAGTTAAGAAGATAGAGCCTACTTTAACTTTTAGATAAGAAGCGACAACAAATAGCGCCGCTGATTCCATCTCACTAGCAACAGCCCCCAGTCGCAGCCAAGCATCCCACCTATTGAGTAACTCAGCGTTATTTGGCAGTGTCTCTGGTCTATGTTGACCATAGAAGGAATCTTTACATTGGACAACGCCTGTATGATATGGATGACCATTTTTTTTGGCAGCTTCAACCAAGGCATTTACAACATCTAAGTCTGCAATAGCCGGAAATTCAATTGGCGCGTATTCTTTTGAGGTGCCCTCATAGCGTATAGCACCAGTGGCAATGACAAGGTCACCTCCACACACATTTATATCCATACCACCACAGGTACCGACTCTGATAAAGGTTTTAGCACCGCATTTTACTAACTCTTCCATAGCGATAGAAGCACTAGGCCCGCCAATACCTGTTGAAGTAACCGATACCTTAGTACCATCAAGATAACCAGTATAGGTAACAAACTCTCTAGAGTCACCAACAAGCTCAGGCTTATCGAAGTATTGAGCTATCTTGACACAACGTTTAGGGTCGCCTGGCAAAATGACATATTCACCGACATCACCTTTTCCAACACCGATATGGTATTCTTTTCCCGAACCTTCTGTATAATCAATCATAAAAATCACTTCTCCTATCACTATAATTGTAATGCACTGCCTAACAATTTCAAGCAAAACCAATTGCACAAAGAATAGAGATATTGTATTATGAATGAGCTTGTGGCTCGTTGGTGAAGCGGCTTAACACACCGCCCTTTCACGGCGGCATTCACGGGTTCGAATCCCGTACGAGTCACCAATAGGGGTGTAGTACAATGGTAGTACAACGGTCTCCAAAACCGCTAATACGAGTTCGATTCTTGTCACCCCTGCCAGATAGCTATTTAGGTTTGGTTTAAGCCAAACCTTTTATATTTAAGCCCTTCTTAAGGAAATAACAGTATTATCTTCTTAGGTCATGTAGATAGGCCTACCCCCCTAGCACGATCTTTTTCATATCTCCTTCCCAAGTTCGTATTTGCTAGATACCTAAAGGCTATCAAAGGTCAGCAGTTAAGTACACTGTAAAACATGACTATACGACCTGAAACAAAGCGTTTCTACATTGGTCGATTGACCAAATAAGACCAGCGCCCTCTGGTCTTTTTTTGTTGTAAAGCAATGATAAATGTTTTAAAATGATGAAGCTTTCCCCAAGTGGCGGAATTGGTAGACGCGAACGACTCAAAATCGTTTGGTTAACACCATGCCGGTTCGAGTCCGGCTTTGGGGACCACTAAGAACTATTGCCTGCTAGACAGGCTTTTTTGTTGCCTGGAAAAGAAGTAAACTAACAATTACGTGGAGGTATAGAAATGAAAGTATATTGGCAATTGTACAGTGCATGGTTCAAGATGGGTCTATTCACCTTTGGCGGTGGCTATGCCATGTTACCGATGATTCAAAAAGAAGTCATCGAACGCTATGGTTGGGCAACAGAAGAAGAGGTCATGAATTACTATGCCATCGGACAGTGCCTACCAGGCATCATAGCCATAAACACAGCTACATTCATCGGATACAGATTAAAAGGTGTAATAGGTGGTATTATATCAACTTTAGGAGTCATATCACCGTCGTTTATTATTATTATAGCTATAGCCGGTCTTATTTCGAACTTCTCTGAATTGACAATTGTCCAATATGCGTTAAGTGGCATAAATGTAGCGGTATGTGTGTTGATGTTCAATGCGATTACTAGCCTTTGGCGAAAGAATATCAATAACATTGGTGCAATCACAGTCTTTATGGTCGCAATTATCTTGGCGATGTTTACAAATATCTCGACTGTTTATCTTGTCATTGGCGCTGGTGTTTTAGGTGTAATCATGTCAAAGCTTGGAGTTTTTAAAAATGACTAACATCCTGCTTCAGCTCTTTATCGAGTTTTTCAAAATTGGCCTATTTGCCTTTGGCGGTGGTTTAGCAGCCGTTCCTTTCCTGGCAGAAATATCCAATAAATATGGTTGGTATAGCCTAGGCCAGCTATCGACAATGATTGCCGTATCTGAATCTACACCAGGCCCTATTGGTATCAATATGGCAACTTATGTGGGTTTTGAGATAGGTGGCATACTGGGCTCAGCACTTACAACCATAGCCATAGCTATACCAAGTCTTATCATTGTCTGCATCATCGCCAACTGTTTAAAGAAATTTCAAGACTCTGTCCTAATAAAGCAGATATTCAATGGTTTAAAGCCAGCTGCTGTAGCCTTCATTGTAGCTGCTTGTCTTGATTTGTTTATGTCGACATTATTGAATACTGAATTTGCGCTTTCTCTTGACTACTTCAATATTAAAACAATTATCCTCTTCTTAGCATTACTAATAATATCTAAGTGTTATAAGAATATACATCCAATTGCCATTATTGCTGTTGCAGCAGTATGTGGCATCATATTCCAACTGCCGTAATCATAAAAGCTACCAAGTTGAGGTAGCTTTTAAACGGCATAAATCCGCTTATAAGATAAGTGTGATTATATAGATTCACTGACTTACCAAGGTAATACTGAAAGTGATGCGACCATCTTTAAACTTAGTACTTATCTCCCCGTTATGAGCTTCAATTATCTCACTAGCTAAAGCCAGACCAATACCATAACCGCCCTTTTGGTTATGAGACTTATCAGAACGATAGAAGCGATCAAAGAGATGGTCAAGATCCTTTTCTTCTACCTCTTCAGTATCGTTGCTGAATTCAATATGAACCTTGCGTGAAGTCTTATAAGCTTTTATAGAGAAATTACCATTTTCACTAGTATATTTCTGAGCATTATCAACGAAAATCTCTAAGAGATTAGCTATTGAAGTCATATCGCCTTTAAACTTTAGCTCATCAGGTATCTCTCTAGTTATAGTTATACCCCTTAACGCAAAGCTCTCTTCAAAGTTATCTATAGAAGTATCAAGAATCGCTGACAAATCAAATTCAGTGATGTTTTCCTTATTAATAGTCTCTTCCATTCTACTCATCACTAACATATTATTCATAAGACCAGAAAGGCGGTCTATCTGTTTTTTGATGTTGATAGAGTATTTATTTGAACCTGAGAATATCTCAATAGCTTCTGTATTGGCTTGAATAATAGCTAGTGGTGTCTTTAGCTCGTGGCCAGCATTAGTAATGAATTCCTTTTGTTTTTCGATATTACTAGCTATAGGCCTTATCATTCGCTTAGATAACAGCATGACAACTACCAGCATAATAATCCAACCCAGACAAGCAACCGCTAAAGACAAAACAAAGACTCTGATGATATTAGCGATGTCACTAGTTATATCTAAAAATATGGCATAGGTCTCATTGGTAAAACCACTATTGGTATAAGAGTAGACATAACGCCCTGTAAAGCCATCTCCTTCACTGGTAAAGTACTCGGCTGCCAAAGTTGCTGCTTCTTCAGTATCAATGGATTGATTACGCGAGGCATCAATATATTCAATATTGCCAAAACGATCAAATTTGACGACAAAGAAATTAGACGACAAAAAGACATCAATAGCGTTCGTTGAAGCAAAAAAACCAGATACTTCCCTATCACTATCCTCATTGGCAACAGTTATTAGGTTACCTCTAGTCTCAACTAGTATCTCCATATTTTCGTTAATCTGCTGAACAACAAAGTAAGTATTGGCGATAGTCGTTCCAATTACAATGATGGCAAGTAAGATAGTGACCGCAATCATTGCGGTCAAAATAAACTTCTTCTTTATTTGATTAATCATTCAAGTCGGTATCCTATCGAACGTTTAGCTTTAAGTTCTACAGAAGTGCCTAGCTGTTTGAGGTATTTACGGATATAGGATATATAGACCCAAACAATACCAATTTCAGCATCACTATCATAGCCCCAAATCCTGATGAATATAGTTTCACTAGATAAGTATATATCCTTATTCATAAGTAATAGCTCCATAATGAGATATTCATTTTTTGTTAAGTAGGCTGTCCTTCCACCACATTCCAGCTCATAAGTAAGCATATTAAGCGTAAGGTCTTTAAAGGTTAAAGAACTTGGTGTATACTCATCACGTCTTCTGAGCATCGCTCTAACACGCGCTATCAATTCGCCCATCGCAAAAGGCTTGGCTAAGTAATCATCAGCGCCCATGTCAAGCCCTAAGATTTTATCGTCTGTACCGCCACGAGCCGTAAGCAATAAGACTGGGGTTGTCACTTCTGCTTGTCTTAGCTCACTCAGTACTTCTAGACCGCTCTTCTTTGGCATCATGATATCTAAAATTATGCCATCGTAATCATTATGGAGGGCACACTCTAGAGCATCTTCACCATCGTACACGACATCTACTACATAGTTATTGTAGACTAGTATGTCATATACGGCTTCCGCCATATTTCGTTCATCTTCTGCATATAATAACTTCATAATTTCAATTATAAACAAAAACCTTAAGAAAAACTTAAGGTTCAGGTAAAATACAAAATAATGCAGGATTATTTATCCTTGATGTAGCTAATTTTGGTATCCTAAATTAACTCATACGCAAGCTTTAAACGCTAAATAGCTCTGAAAATCAGTTGCCCAATACTTTCATCACATGTTTGATAACAGATTTGCCATCCATCATGCCATAATCCCGCATATCAATGGTTTCAATCTTTATATCAGGAAACTCTGCCCGTATTATATCTAGTCTGAAACGAATCTGTGGACCTAATAAAACGATATCGGCATCTTTGCAATGCTTTTGATATTCACTAAGGGAATGAGCAGATATATCTGCTTCATAACCAATCTCTTGCGCCGCCTTTTTCATATTATTTGCTAAGATGCTAGAGGACATTCCACCACCACACATCAATATAATTCTTCTCATTTACATTACTCCCCTTCATTGGTTGCTTTAAAAGAATTACTCTATATAAAAGCGGCTACAGCCGAACATCTATAGCTGTAGCCTAAAGTCTTTAAAGATTATGCAGAGGCTTCGCTCTCTTGTTGTTTTAGTAATTGCTTGTCGTAAGCCTTCATAAAGGGCAAAAGAATGAAGTAATTCACAACAAACAACACTACCCATAATATTACATTCCTGACATCCATTGAGCCTAAAAAGGCAGCCAGGGGACCGGGTACAGTAAATGGTAAGGTGACAAAGAACTTACCAACAAGTCCAGCTTCTGCTAGCAGATGGAAAGCTGCATAGTTAAGGAAGCCGGTAATAAGCGATGGTATATATGCATAAACGTTCAAGACGGTTGGAATACCAAAGACACTAGTCTCGTTGATGTTAAAACAACTAGGAACAAAACCAACCTTAGCGACAGACTTTAACTGTGCGCTCTTACATGTAGTGAATATAACAATCAACATAGCGCTATATGTAATCCAACCACCGAAGATATTTCCTACATAACCAGCATAGATGTATTGTAGTTCCTCACCAGCGATATAAGCTTCCATATTAGCGGCTAATCCTGCGGTTATAATAGGTGTCGTAACGGCACTTACCATGTTGTCGCCATGAATGCCAAAGAACCAGAAAGTAAGTGCAATCCATTTTAAAAGTAAAACAGATGGCAAAGAACCGGTTGCGCTGATTAAAGGGGTAAAGATTGTGTAGATTAAACCAGTTAGTCCGTCACCTGTTAAGCTAGTGCATAGAGCATTTAGCAAACTGAATACAACAACACTGAAAATCAAAGAGATTAAGACGTTAAATGGTCCTGCGACATTTGGCGGAACTTGCTCTGGCATCTTAATTCTGATGTTCTTTTTGATAAAGAAACGGTTAACCTCTACAACTAGAATCGCAATAGCCAAGGCGCCGAACATATAGCTTGCACCCAGACGTGAAATTGAAATTGTGCCTTCATTTAAATCAACGGCATTGCTTACACATAGGAAGACTAATAGTGCAGCAAACATGTTGTTGATTGAATCCATGTTATAAGATTTGGCTAGCTGATAAGCGACAGCAGCTACAACATAAATGGAGATACAACCAATAGTCAGATAGTATGGAATCATCAAGATTGTGTAGTTGTCACTAGCCCAAGATGACCATGAAAGTAGGAAGGCGTAGAAGATATTACTAGCCTCCGTAATCGTCGAAGGTACAGGCGGCACAGCTAAAAGACAAGCAAAACCACCGATAATCGACATTGGGATAATAGATGTTAGACCATCGCGGATAGCTGCTAAATGGCGCTGTGAAGCAATTTTCATTCCGATAGGAACGAGATACTTTTCCATCGCCGCTTGGAACTTGTCCATAAAGGACGTCTTTGATTCACTCATATTCTCTCTCCTCTCATTACTCTAAGCATTCTTCCCATTTAGAATACTTAGTGCTTTATACTCACGATTCTATAGCAATCATGTATGCGTTTGCAATATATTGTTAAAGAGAATGTATTAATTGCTTACCTTAACTGCTAAATAAAAAGCTTTCTTAGAACATTACCTTGTGTTACCCTTTTAGTAATAACTGTACTAATTATCAAGTGTGACAAGTGCTCATTCCGTAACAAGACAGATAGAATTTGACAACCTAACTATCGCAAATAGAGATTGCATTAATATCTGTACATAGATTTTAAAGATTTACATCGAGATATATCACAAACGTATTGAGGAGGAATATCGATATGATTATCATCAACGCCGCTATGCTTCATGACAAATTGATTGAAGTTGTAACTTCCATTGAAGAGCCAAAGATTACTTTCGTCGCTAAAAAAGGAATGGAGATGCAATTTACTAGCGACGACGAAGAAACTGCTGCAGAAATCGCCAAAAAGACACTAAAGACTAAACCAGAGTTCAAGACAGTCTATTTTCAGATTCATGTAAAATGAGGTCTACTAAAACTTTGAAGAACGTATCTTAAGATTACACTACAATACTGATAAAAACCGAGAAAGGATGTAAGCATGAAAGTAAACAAGGGATTCCCGGAGCATTTTCTCTGGGGTGGAGCAAGTGCCGCTAATCAGGTCGAAGGTGGATTCGGCGTGGATGGCAAAGGACTTTCCGTTGCAGATTGCTACTCTTTTGACTCAAATCTGCCAAAAGAACAATGGAGCAAACAATGGCACATGATGACACATAGCCAAGTAAAAGAAGCCATGAATCCTGAAAGTAAACTCTATTATCCCAAACGAATCGGAAATGAATTCTACACGCATTACAAAGAGGATATCAGACTCATGGCTGAAATGGGATTCAAGTGCTATCGCATGTCCATTGCATGGACTAGAATCTTCCCTAAAGGCGACGAAGAAGAACCAAATGAAAAAGGACTGGCATTTTATGACCGCGTATTTGACGAACTGGAGAAATATAACATTGAACCTATCGTGACAATTTCTCATTACGAAATGCCCCTCCATTTAGTCACCGAGTACGGCGGATGGACAAATCGCAAGTTAGTGCAACTTTTTGAGAGATACGCCAAATGTCTATTTGAAAGATATAAGGATCGAGTAAAATACTGGATGACTTTTAATGAGATTAACAGTATTTCTCGACATCCATTTACGTGCATTGGTGTAATTGAGGAAGGCAACACGCATCTACTTCAAGATGAGTTTCAGTCAGCACATCATCAGTTTGTCGCCAGTGCACTTGCAGTAAAGTTGTGTCATGAAATTATCCCCGGAGCAATGATTGGGTGCATGATTAGCTATCAGATGCCAATTCCTTACAGCTGTGACCCCGATGATGTCTGGAAGGCTATGAAGCTACAAAGAGAAACCCTATTCTTTAGCGATGTTCAAGTTAGAGGATATTATCCTTCTTATACAGCGCGTTGGTTTGAAGAAATGGGCATAGAAATACACATGGAACCAGAAGATGAAAAGATACTAAAAGAAAACACAGTAGATTATGTATCCTTCAGCTATTACATGTCTACTG
>CAZXIB010000039.1:0-9498 GCA_964639815.1 uncultured Thomasclavelia sp.
GGAACCGAGGCACCCCTAGTCCTCAAACGCTTGTGGACACTGCGTAAGACGGTCACACAGATCGCAGCTGGTGGTCGAAGCAAGAATCCTCTGCCTTTAGGCGTGGGGAGTGTCAAATTTGAACCGCCTGATTGAACGGAAAGAAAATGGTTTAATCAAAGTTGTTACGGGCATCCGCAGATGTGGCAAATCCTATCTGCTGTTCAAGCTGTTTTATCAATATTTGCTGGACTCAGGAGTAGATGCTGCCAGAATAATTACTGTTCATTTGGATGACGAGGACTACGCAAAACTGCATGACAGCAAAAAACTTAGTGCATATATCAAACAGCAGATAACGGATGATGGCCCGTGGTATGTGTTTCTAGATGAAGTTCAACTGTGCAAGGGTTTTGAGGCGGTACTCAATGGTTTGAACAGGCGGGAAAATCTGGACATCTATGTTACTGGGAGCAATTCTAAATTCCTTTCCTCGGATGTACTGACAGAATTTCGAGGTCGCGGAGATGAAGTGCGGGTTTATCCACTATCCTTCTCTGAGTATGTATCTGCTTATTCCGGCGATAAATATGATGCGTGGATGGAGTATTATACCTATGGCGGATTGCCGCTTATATTAAGTAGAAAAACTGATGAACTGAAATCGAAGTATTTGGTGGATTTGTGCAGGGAACTGTATTTGAAGGATATAGAAGATCGGAACAATCTTCGTTGTGATAATGTCATGACTGCGCTGGTCAACGTTATTGCATCTGCTGTAGGGTCTTTGACAAATCCGACAAAACTGGCCAGAACCTTCGAGAGCAGTGGCGTCCATGTCAGTGATAAAACGATAGGAGCATATATTGAATATCTTTTAGATGCTTTTCTAATCAGTAAAGCTGAACGCTACGACATTAAAGGGAAAAGATATATTGCCTCACCGTTTAAGTATTATTTTACCGATGTAGGAATCCGCAATGCCCAGCTAAACTTTCGCCAACAAGAAGAAAACCACATCATGGAGAACATCATATATAACGAACTGTGTGTCCGAGGGTTTAATGTGGATGTCGGGGTTGTTGAGCATTCAGAGCGAAATGATAAAGGAAAATCCATTCGAAAAAGCTTAGAAGTAGATTTTGTCTGTAATCAGGGAAACCGACGGTACTACATCCAATCAGCATTCGCTATCCCCGATAACAACAAGATGCAACAGGAACAAAACCCCCTGATAAAGATCCCCGATTCATTTAAAAAGATTATTGTGGTAAAAGACAGGATTAAACCTTGGCGCAACGAGGACGGAATTCTGATAATGGGAATCTTAGATTTTCTTTTGCATCCAAATAGTCTTGATTTATAACAGGCACTTAGCAATCTAAAAAGTGCTTGCGTACATTAGAGCACTGTGCTATTATCGACCCAATGAGACCAAAAAAGACTAGTACAGAACTGTTTTCTAAACAAGTCGTTGCTTAATGACCGGATTTCCCGGTCTATTTTTTTGGTCTTTAAAAGGAGGTAGGAATATGAGTGAAAAGAGTTTAAAACTCAACGTAAAAGAGAAGCCACCTTTAGCCAGGGGCATTCTATTATCGTTCCAGCACGTCTTTGCCATGTTCGGAGCGACTATCTTAGTTCCGGTTATGACGGGATATCCAGTATCAGTGGCTTTATTTGCTTCTGGTATTGGTACCATCATCTACTGCATCGCTACTAAATTCAGTGTCCCTGTATACTTAGGCTCATCCTTTGCCTACATCACAGCTACAGTTACAGCTGTTGAGGCTATGGGAGGCGATATCAGTGGCGCTCAGTCGGGTCTTTTCATGGTTGGCATCATCTATGTCATTGTTGCCATCATCATAAAGTTGATTGGCAAGGCTTGGATAGAAAAGCTTTTACCACCAATAGTAATTGGCCCTATGATTGTTGTAATTGGTTTAGGTCTTGCATCTTCTGCCGTAAGCAACGCTTCACTTGTTGAGGGCGGAGACATAAAAGAAATCATCGTTGCCTTATTCACCTTTGTCTTAGTAGCCTTCATATCTACTAAAGCCAAAGGTTTTTTTAAGATTATTCCGTTTTTACTCGGTATAATCGGTGGTTATGTCTTAGCTTGTATCCTTGGTATCGTTGACTACGAGCCAGTACTAGAAGTCATAAGTGAGGGTAGGGTATTTGCCTTACCTGAGTTCATACTACCCTTTAGCACTGGTGGTTTATTTGAAGAATATACCTTTAATCCGCTGCTTCCAGCTGCCTTAGCTATATTACCGATAGCTTTAGTCACGATATCAGAGCACATTGGTGACCACTCCGTCCTAAGCAAGATTTGTGGCATTGATTTTCTAAAAGACCCAGGCCTTGATAGAACACTAATAGGTGATGGTGTCGCCACTTCTGTCAGTGCTTTAATTGGTGGGCCAGCTAATACTACCTATGGCGAAAACACAGGCGTTATCGGCATGACAAAGGTCGCATCCGTTTATGTCACCTTTGGGGCAGCCTGTATTGCCATACTGATATCATTATTCCCTATCGTCGGTGCCTTTATTGAGACGATACCATCTGCTGTTTTAGGGGGGATGTCGATACTACTGTACGGTGTCATCGCTTCTAATGGCCTCAAGGTCATGATTGATAGCCAAGTCGATATGTCCTCACAAAGAAATCTCATCATTGTAAGTGGTATGTTAGTAGTGGGACTGGGTGGCGCCATTTTCCCTATTGGCAATATCATCTCTTTGTCAGGCACAGCACTATCAGCCATCTTTGGTATCGTATTAAATTTAATCTTGCCAAAAGAAAAGTCGCAATAAAGCGACCGAGATTAGTATTTCAACGTGGAAATCTTAGCTAGGGGTCTAGGAAAGTAGGCGACGCCAGATAACTGCGTTTAGAGAAATAGTTACTATCCATGATGGCATAGGATAGGTTAATGGAATTTGATACATAAAGATTAATGGATGCTATTTCGTCACTCGACAAGACCTCATCACCAAAGGGCATGAAGGTATCAGTAGCTACGATATATATGCCTTCATCTGTTATCCAGTCGCCATTGGGAAAGATGACAGTAGCCGATTCAGCAAAGATATTACTACCGATATAAAGACGCTTGTCGTAGTCTAAACCAAACATATCAGCTAGGGTAGGCGTCTGATCAAATGTTGAATTGACCATCGTGAACTCGGTCGCTGTAAGGGATGGGTTATAGATGATAAACGGGGTCTTAGAAATACCATAGGTATCAGACCTATCGACTAGTGTTGAATAGGTGATAATGTCGCTATCTGATAGTTTATAGGGGTTGTGGTCAGAGAAAAGACAGATGACCGTGTTTTCTAGCTTGCCATACTCTTCAAGCTGTTCTAGCAAGTACTCCATCGCTTTATCAAATTCCATTGCCTTGGATAAATAACGCTTTACTTCGATGGGATAGTCA
Source organism: uncultured Thomasclavelia sp. (assembly GCA_964639815.1). Classification (GTDB taxonomy): domain Bacteria; phylum Bacillota_I; class Bacilli_A; order Erysipelotrichales; family Erysipelotrichaceae; genus JAHHTG01. The sequence goes on from CAZXIB010000039.1 coordinate 3,431, forward strand.
GGATAGACAGCATTTATCTCCGAGAGGTACTTATCACCTAAGGTCGAAGACTCATCATAGGGCCAGTGCGTCGATGAAGAGACGAAAAAGGCAAAAAACTGCTCAGAATCAATGAAGTAGGGTAGAGCTACTTCTACCAGTTCCAAATCACTTTGCCAACCTTGAATCTCTGTTATCGGTAAGTCATCAAAGTTATAGTAGGCATCAAAACCAAAAGAGGCGTGTTCTGTCTTTCTGTCGTAGTATTGATCAATCCAGTTGTGGAAGGAATAGGTATCATAGCCGGCATTACTAAATAAGCTGGCTAGAGCTTCGGGGTAGTCATTAGAACCTACAACATTAGGCGTACAGACATCGTTGTAAGGCACAAGAGAGACATTGGCGATGAACTCTGACTCACCAGTTGTACAACTGTATTTAGGCGTATAGTGTTCAGAGAACCAATAACCCTCAGTCATCATCTTGTAAAGAGTAGGCGTTAAGACAGGGTCTATTGCTATGTAGTCAAAGGATTCGACAAGGATGTAGATGAAGTTCATACCTTCAAATTCACCAGTGTGTTCCGTGGCAACTTGAGTTGAATCGCTGGCCAAGATGTACTCATCAATCATCTTGATGGTCTCATCTTCTTCAGCTTCATAATCGGCTTCTAATTGACTGTCATCGACGACTTTAACGCTGTCATCTTCTGTTATGTCTTCAGTCTCTTCATCCACTTCTTCAATCACTAACTCTATTTGCGTATCAGCTTCAACAAATAAACCAACGACATCGCGAACTAAAAAGTGCTCTATACCAAGCTTATCGATAAGTAAGTCATTATTAGAAAAGCGCTTATATGTCGAAAGCAAGTCAACAGCGGTATTGGAATAGTTAAGACTGTATATACTGCCGACAATACTTATGACAGTTACTATAAGTGATAGAGCGAATATTTTAATCGAAGGGCACTCCTTGCCCCTTTGTTTTCTAAAGATGAATGTGGCTGCGCCTAAAACAAGCGGCACAATAAAGACTGTCCAATAGTACCAACGGGCATCAGCCAAAAAGGTCAAGACATAGTCAGAGATTCTTCCAACACCATCAGACACAGCGGCAAAGGAATAGTAGTTATCAAGAAAGTTTTTAAACTCTAGTTCGACAAAGGCATAGACGGCCATGATAAAAACGAAGGCTACTGCTAGCCACTTACTTATCTTAAGGTCGATAAAGGAAAGTCCTAAAGCTACAATACTAGCTATACCGATATCGAATAAGATGACTCTTATGATGGTTGTGTAATGGAAGTCAAAGCCCGCATATAGACGAAAGAGAAGCTCTAAGGTTAATAGGGATACTGCTAAGACGGCAAAGTGCTGCAAGTAAAGACGCAGATTTTTCATGAGACAATAATACACGAGATTAGACTAAAATTGCACAATCTTTAGCTTAAAGATAATCAAGCTAGCCATTTTGACTTATAATAGTCCCATGCAACAATATTTCCTAGACGCTTCCATCACTACCGATGTCGTCGCTTTACCAAAGGATATCTTACATCACTTAAAGATAGTGCTTAGACGAAATGATGGTTACAAGATGCGTCTAGTAGATAGTGAAGGAAAGGTCTATCTCGCTGAACTAATAGATGAAAAGGCTAAGATAATAGAGACGATAGAAGAAGATAGGGAATTACCAAGTCGATTAATTATCGCTTTAGCTCTTATAAAACACGACCGCTTTGAGTGGGCCATTCAAAAGTGTACTGAGCTTGGCGCAACTGACATCATACCCTTACTCACAAAGCGGACAGTCATTAAAGCTAAAGAAGAGTCTAAACGAATTACCCGTTATAAAAGAATCGCTAAAGAAGCCGCTGAGCAATCTCTAAGAAATCGTATACCAGAGATTTGGCAGCTTACTGATATAAAAGACATCATAAAGATAGAAGCTAATAAGCGTTACATCGCCTATGAAAAAGAGGATACCAGTGTTTTACCTGATAAGATAGATGGCGATACCCTTATCGTCATTGGCCCTGAGGGTGGTTTTACTGATGAAGAAGCGACTTTACTTATTTCACATGGCTTTATTTCCATTACCCTAGGACCACGTATTTTACGAGCTGAGACAGCAGCTATTGTAGCCACTACTCTTATCGGGAGGGCACTACAATGAAGACTTATGCCATGATGGTCTTGGGTTGTAAGGTCAATGACTATGAGTCCCACCACCTAAAACAACAACTCGACGAAGATGGATATACTGAAGTGGGTTTTGATGAAAAGGCTGATGTCTATATCGTCTATACCTGTTGTGTCACTAATATTGCCGAGTCCAAGACTCGTAAGTACATTCGCCGCATCAAAAATATCAATCCTGAAGCTTATGTGGTAGTGGTGGGCTGTTATGTCCAGGCAAAACCGGATACCGAAGTCTTTAGTGATATCGATTTACTTGTCGGTTCTAGCGATAAAGACAAGATAAAGGAGTACATAGACAAAAAAGAGAGAGCTAATTTACGACAGGATGTCGTTAGTACATCTTTTGAAGACTTATGCCTTACAAACTATAAGGATAAGACCAGAGCCTACTTAAAGGTTCAGGATGGTTGTAATCAGTTTTGTACCTATTGCATAATACCCTATGCCAGAGGTCGCGAGCGCAGTGCTAGCTTTGCTAAGGTAGTAGCACAGGCTAAAGAATTGGCTAAAAGTACTCCGGAGATAGTACTAACGGGCATTCATACAGGTCGCTATCGTGATGGCGAAAATGACCTAGCCACTCTATTAAAAGAGCTTATACACATCGAAGGTCTAAAGACGGTTCGCCTTTCTTCAATTGAGATAAATGAAGTAAACGATGATATCATCGTCCTAATGAAAGAAAACGATGTCTTAGCCCATCACTTGCACATACCCTTACAAGCCGGCTCAGACAACATCCTAAAAGCCATGCGTAGGCCCTATGATATAGCTATTTATAAGAAAAGGATAGCCGAGATAAGAGCGGCTATACCGGACATCCTCATATCAACTGACCTTATCGTTGGCTTCCCGGGTGAGAGTGAAGAAGACTTTGTGGTTACTTTAGAAAATCTAAGAGATATCGCCTTTAGTTTTGTGCACTGCTTCCCCTATGCCAAAAAGGATGGCACCCTCGCCAGTCGTATAAAAGAGCAGATTCCCGGTAACATAAAAAAGGAAAGAGCTAAAAGAGTAGCTAATCTTCAAGCTGGTATTACTGACAAAGTCATGTCTTCGTACTTAGATAAGACGGTAAAAGTTTTAACGGAGACTATGCGCGACGACTTTACCTTTGGTCACTCCAAGGAGTATTTACCAGTCTTAGTGATGGGAAGGTATGAAAGTGGTAGAATGTTAGATGCGAAGATAAAGAAAGTTAAAGATGGCATGATGATTGCCGAGGTGATAGAAAGTGTTATTGAATGAGCTTTTTTCTGGCGCTCCAGCTATAGATATTAAGACTATCAGTGCTGATTCCCGTAAGGCCATGCCTGATGGCATCTTCTTTTGTATCAAAGGTTTTAGAGCTGATGGCCACCACTTTGTCAAAGATGCCATAAATAACGGGGCTAAGGCCATCGTCTACCACGATGACATTGATACTAGTGGTAAGGCCGTCTTTATAAAAGTCGATGATGTCGTAAAGACATTAAACCACGTAGTTAAGCACTTCTATGGCGACCCAACAAAGGATATGACCATCTATGGCATAACAGGTACGAATGGTAAGACGACAATCGCCTCAATTATCAGCGATATCTTGGGTGAGGGTTGTGGCTATATTGGAACGCTGGGCATAAAGTATGATGATGTCCTAATCGACGTCGACCTCACAACACCAACAGCAACCGCCTTAAACGAGAACCTGGCCAAGATGCATGAAAGAGATTTAGTGGCCTGTGCCATTGAAGTATCATCCATCGGCATCGAACAAAGACGCATCGATGCCATCGACTTTGATGTCGCTATCTTTACTAATCTCACTCATGACCACTTAGACTACCATGGCACCATTGATGCCTACTACAGGGCAAAAAAACGTTTCTTTGACCACATGCCCTTTGGCAAGATTGTTATAACGAATGCTGATGACCAGTATGGCCTTTCAATAGTAGAAGATACTAGAGCTAGAGTTATAACCTATGGCATAGAAAATGATGCTGACTACATGGCCTATGACATCAAGATGGAAGATGATGGTATGCAGTTTAGACTGCGACATAAGGATAAAAACTACCTGATTAACAGTAACCTTGTGGCGACCTTCAATGTCTATAACCTCTTAGCAGTCATCGCCGCCTTAGACCAAACAGGTCATGACATTGACACCTTTTTAAATAAATTAAAGGACATAAAGGCTGTGCCAGGACGTATGCACAAGATAGATGAAGGACAAGACTACAGTGTCATCGTTGACTTTGCCCATACCCCCGATGGTCTAGAGAAGGTCTTTAAATACGCCCAGATGATAACCCCTACTTCGCGCAATATTGTCACTGTTTTCGGCAGTGCTGGTGGTCGCGACAGGGCTAAGCGTAAGATATTTGGCGAGTTAGCCGATAAGTATTGCGATAAGATTGTCTTAACGGAGGATGATCCTCGTGATGAAGATGTTGTCGACATAGCTTCGCAGATTGCAGGTGGTATATCAAAACACCAATACATCATCGTTGAGACACGAGAAGAGGCTATAAAGATGGCTATCGATATGATGAATAGTGGCGATACCCTACTGATACTAGGCAAGGGCGATGAAGACTTCATGTATCGTCGTTTTGGAAAAGAAGCGTATCTCGGTGATGACAAGGTCGCAAGTCGATATCTAAAGAAAATAAAGGAGGCAAAAGATGCAGTTAGCTAGTTATATCGATCACACTTATTTAAAGGCTGATGCCAAGGAAGAAGACATTATCAAACTCTGTAACGAAGCTAAGGAACACAGCTTTAAGACGGTATGTATAAATCCATCGTACATACCCTTAGCCAAAAAGCTATTAGCTGATAGTGGTGTAGAAATTTGTACAGTCATTGGTTTTCCTTTGGGTCAGATGTCAACCAAAGCCAAAGTTTATGAGGCTACTGACGCTATTGCGATGGGAGCCGATGAGATTGATATGGTAATCAATATCGGTAAGCTCAAGGACAGGGATAAAGATTACGTAACTAAAGAGATTGCCGCTATTAAGAAAGTCTGCGGTAATCATGTGTTAAAAGTCATAATTGAAGCCTGTCTTTTAACCGATGAAGAGAAGGTATTAGCTTGTGAGTGTATAATGGACGCTAAAGCTGACTTTGTTAAGACATCAACAGGTTTCTCGACTCATGGGGCAACATTTGAAGACGTAGCACTACTTAAAAAGACCGTCGGTGACACGTGTAAAGTCAAGGCAGCAGGTGGTGTTAGAACTCATAGCGACTTTTTAAAGATGATTGAGCTTGGTGCAGAGCGCATTGGCACATCTAGTGGTGTCAAACTCTTGAAGGAAGACTGATGGCTATCGCAGTTGCAACTTGGCTTATGGCCGAAGGGGGTGCGAATAAAGCCAAAGACTTAGTGAGTAGTAGTGCCGATAAGGCTTTACTAGAGCTTATAAGTACAGTTGAAAGAGATAGAAGCTTAATAAGTGTAGGAGCAGGTGGATTACCAAACAGTGATGGTGAAATCGAGTTAGACGCTGCTTTTATGGATGGCGACAGTCTTAAATATGGTGCCGTCGCTGCCTTAAAAGGTTTTTCTAGCCCTGTTCATATTGCCTATAGCCTAAAAGATTTATCAGCCAATAATTTTCTTGTAGGCCAAGGCGCTAAAAGGTATGCCTTAGAGCATGGATTTAAGGAAGAAGACTTGTCTACTGAGCTAAGCACTAGAAGATACAAGGAGCATAAAGCCGACAGTATACTTACTGCCTATCAAGGACATGACACTGTTGGGGCTGTAGCTTTAGATGATAGTGGTCATATGGCAGCTGCTACTTCTACTAGTGGCCTCTTTTATAAGCATCCCGGTCGCACAGGTGATTCACCTGTCGTTGGCAGTGGTCTTTATGCTGATAGTGAAGTTGG
>CAZXIB010000040.1:0-9493 GCA_964639815.1 uncultured Thomasclavelia sp.
TAACTGGTTTACCAAGTGGCGGATATTGGGATGATGGTACAGCTATCGGTACTTACACAAGTTCTAATCTATACATCAACTTCAACATCTGTTTCTTGATATTCGTATGCAAGACGGGGGTCACCGTTTTCTAGATAGATTACACCACAGTAGTGAAAGTCATTGCCTTCAATTAGATGTTGCATGATGGTGTTATCGGCATGAGTGTCGATGCGTAGATGTCCAGATTTTGTTTTGGCAAAAGCCATAACTTCTTTAAAGATTGAAGAGCCTTTGCGCTTAGCGATGCGGTGAATTGTCATGTATGGTTCATTACTAAGCCAAGCTCCATCAATTTTGGCATAAGTTGGGTCATCGCCCTCTTGTAATACAAAACAGGCCACAATGTCATCTTCTTCAATGACATACAGATGGCCTTTTTCTATATCTTGTCTTAGTAGTTTTTCACTTGGATAATTATCATTCCATTGATATAGGTTACCGCTATTACGCATTATCTTTTTAGCCTGTTCAAAGACGTCGTATAAGTCTTTGAGGTCTTCTGCTTTAGCTCTTCTTATCTTCACGGTCTAATGAGCGGTATTATATCTGAAAGATTATTGATGAAAAGGTCTGCTTGATTTAGGTCTAAACCAAAGCGGGAATCTCTTTTAGCTATGACAATCATACCGGCTTCCTTGCCAGCGGTGATACCTTTAGGAGAATCTTCAACGACTAAACAGTCTTCACAATTAAGACTAAGGTCAAACATACATGCGATATAGACATCAGGAGCTGGCTTGGGTTGATTAATACTTTCGCCAGTAACTACGGCATCAAAGTATTCCCATAGGCCACTTGCCTTCAGTCTGTGCTCGACATAACTTATCGAACTATTAGAAGCACAGGCCAGCTTTAGACCAAGGCTCTTAAGTGATTCTAGTGTTGACTTAGTATCTTTATAAGGTAGTTTAGAGAAGTCATAATCTTTTAAGACTTCATCGCGATAGGACATCAAAGCCTTACGGAAGCTTTCACCACTTTCATAACCGGTGTCTAGGCCAGCAATTACTTTACTAAAGGGGTCTTGTGATACGTGCGAACCAATCAGTGAGTAAAAGCGTTCTTTAGGTATAGGCAAGTTATTTTTTGTCACAAAGTCTTCAAAGATGTCCTGGTTTAAGTTCTCTGAATCAATCAAAACACCGTCTAAATCGAATAAAACAGCCTTTTTCATGCGACCATTATACACAAAACTTCCCTGTCATTCTTCCTCATCTTCATCTAAAAGACCCTCTAATGGTCTAAAGGCAGGTAAGCTTTGGGGTTGGAATTTATACTTGCCTTTTAATTCTTGTAGGAAGGTTCTGCTAGAGCGACGATAAGCTCCGTAAGAGAAGACAGCAATTTGGATAAGATGGTCTGATGTGATGACGGTTATTGAGTACTTAGAAGATAAGTCACGAACTGTCCTTTGGATGTACTCGTCAGCCGTTTCGCCTTGCTTAGTATAGATGATTTTAAAGTCATCGCCTTTTATCGAAGGATGATTGACCTTATAGGCATCAAATATTACCCACATAGGTACACCCTTACTTCTTTGATAAGATATGAGGTCATCGATAAGTCGCTCGGCATTATCATACAAACCCTCTTCTTTAGCTAAATAGAGTAGGTTATACCCATCGACTAGATATAACGGGTCACGCTTAGGACTCTTGCGCTTATAGTCAGTATCGACTTTTGGACGAGGTTTATACTCGTTAGCTCTTTTTGGACTAGTGTTTTCAAAGATGTGTTTAGCTTCTTGGTCAGAAATCTTAAGACGATTATAGGTATAAGAAGAACCGGTTGTTTCTCTGATTAGCGGTTTGATGTGAGCTAAGTCAAAGACCTCATGGTTGCTTACATAGTAGCCAGCACCATTTTTAAAGAAGATAGAGCCACTTAAGTTATCGGGGTCATTATAGGGGTCATAAGCGAATTCTTGGATGATGTTGTCTTGGTTTTTAGCGGTATCGTAGCCACAAAAAGAATGCTCAATGAAGATATTTTTGCGACGAATGCTATCTTTATCCATCAAGGCAGTGAGGTCTCTTATTGATATTTTGCCTTTTATCGTCGTCTTGGTATCGCCGCTTACTTCATAGGCTACTTGTAGTTTATCGAGAAGATAGATGATAGAAGAGCTATCGTTACTATCGACGACAATACGATAGTCTTCATAAGGCTCTAGTATCGCACACTCATTATTTAGTAAAGCATTGCGCAAGGCAAAATCAGTGGCCCTACGCAGGTCATCATTGCTTGTGTGGTCTAAGGAAGTCTTGATGGCCATGATGGCAATCTCAACTTTATCAACGGGATTTCCGATAAGAACGCCAGCAAAGTCTTTTCCTTCTAAGTATTCTTTGACAGTGTCACAGGCCCTAGTTTTGAGCTTATTGGGGTTGGTGATGGTCTTCTTATTAGCTGGTCTTAGTCTTAAGTGCACTTCACTGTAGTGACCGATAGGTTCATAGTGTCCTATACCATAGCTTTCACTTAAGACTGTCTCGTGATAGTCGATAAGAGGTGTCCCAAAGTGAGCGCTGATGCCATAATCAGCAAGCAAATAGGCTTTAATGACCTCCATCTGGACTTGACCCATTAGGGATAGTGTTATCTCATCATCCTTCTTTTTAATGGCGAGAGATGGGTCGGTTTTGGCTAGTTTCAATAGGGAGTTATAAAGCTTAATGACATCACCATTATCAGGAATGATGCGGTAGCGAAAATATGGTTTGATACTGTTTACTTCCCTTATATCATCGTTGATATTGGTGGCCACTAATAGGTCGCTTGGCCCAACTACGACAGCTAAATCTCCAGCTGACACTTCTTTTACAGCCTTATAGGTCGTACCAGAGTACAGTCTTATTTCATCGACCTTTTCATCTTTGAGTTTGTCTTTGACTTTGAGAGTGCCACCAGTTATTTTGAGATAGTTAAGTTGATTGCCTCTTTTATCAGTTTTGATGCGATAGACATAAGCTTTAAGTTCATCAGGCCAGACCTTTGGTCTTGCCAAGATGTCAATGGTCTTTAGCAAGGCATCTATACCCTCACCCTTTAAAGCAGAACCAATGATAATAGGAAAGTATAATCTCTTAGAAAATAAGGTATACATAGCCTCAGTATCAATATCACCAGTAGAAAGATAGGTTTCTATGAGCTCTTCATCAAGGCCAGCTACATCCTCTTTAGCTTTTTCTATATCAGTAAAGTCGATAAGATCGACTTTTAGCTCCTCTTTTATATTGACCATAAGTTTATCTGGTGTATCAAAAGACAGGTCAATCTTGTTGAGGAAGATGATGGTTGGAATTTTGCGCTCTGTAAGCAAAGACCACAGCCTTCTTGTATACGGCATAATGCCACTAGTGGCATCTACCAAAAGAATTGCGTAGTCTAATATCGGCAAGACTCTTTGCATCTCTAAAGAGAAATCAATATGACCGGGCGTATCTTCTAAGATAATGGTCTTATCACCATGGTTAAAACGAGCCTCTTTGGCATAGATGGTAATGCCTCTTTGTCGCTCTAAGTCATCATAATCTAATACAGCATCATTGTGGTCGACGCGCCCAGCCTTTTTGATGGTTCCCGAGCGATACAGAAGCGCTTCACTTAAAGTCGTCTTTCCAGCATCGACATGGGCTAATAGACCTATGACTACTACATCTTGTCGCATGGCTATATTATATCTCCTGACTAGTTTAATAGATGCCTTATAAAAGGACAGCGTTTGCTGTCCTAGTAGATTCTTTAGTCTTTTTGGCGATGTATCGAAAATTTCTCAGGATCGATGTCCTTGTTTAGTAGGGCTTCGTTTATCTTGAGAGTGCGCTTAGCGTTTTCTGCATTCATGCGTTTTTTGGTGTCGTTGGCATCAGATACAGTGCATGGGCCACCAACACAGCCACCATCACAACACATGCCCTCTAAGATGTCATAATTAAAGCGTCCTAACTGCAAAAGCATCAACTGCTTCTTACAATCAAAGGCCCCATCAGCGTAGTAAGAGGTGATATCGCTGTCACCCAAGTCATTGGCTACTTGCACAACAGCCTTAGAGACACCACCGCCTTGAGCAAAGTTACGACCATGTATAGAAGCTTCCCAATTGTCATCTTGACTTTCTATTTCTTTGAGGTAAATGCGTTGCGATATAAGCATGGCCGCCAATTCCTCAAAGGTGATGACAAAGTCGATGTTGGTGTGTTTTTCCATAGCTTCTTGTTTTTTGGCGATGCAAGGACCGATAAAGACAATCTCGCAATCTGGTTCAGCCTCTTTTAAAACAGCAGCTCTAGCCATCATTGGACTGACAACTGTCGAGACGTTTTCTTCAAAGACCTTTGGAAAGTGAATCTTAGCCATATTAACGAAAGCCGGACAACAGGAAGTTGTAATAGGCTTGCCTTCAGCTTTGTGCTCTTTTAGTTCTTCATACTCTGTGATGGCAACCATATCAGCACCCAAGGCCGCCTCAAAGACATCGGCAAAACCGAGTTTTTTGATACCAGACTTTATCTGGTCAAGACTGACGTTATCAAACTGTCCTTGAATCGATGGCGCAACGATGGCATAGACCTTTTTTCCGGCCTTGATGTCTTGGATGACGGGTATAATCCATGATATATCTTCTATTGCCCCAAAAGGACAAGCACTGACACAACGTCCACAGTTGATGCACTTATCTTCATCGATAAGAGCGATATCAAATTCATTCCAAGATATAGCGTCCACTGGACAGGATGCCTTACAGGGTCTTTGGGTCATGACGATGGCATTATATGGGCAGGCTCTAGCACAGGCCCCACATTCAACACATTTGTCATACTCAATTTCGGCTTTGTTGTTGCCGATGTGTAGGGCACCAAACTTACAAGCACCCCTACAGGCCTTGGCCATACACTTACGACAGTTGTCGGTGACATGAATCTTCTTGATAGCACAGCCATCACAGGCAGCGTCGATGACTTGGACGACTTGGCGGTAGTTAATTTCGGTTTTGTCGTTGGCCATTTTGCCACAGACCAGTCTTCCCCGTTGGCGCAATACCTCTCTTTCCTTGTATATACAACAACGGAAATTAGCCTTACCACCTGGTATTAGCTTTTTATAGAAGTCGCTTAACTTCTCGTCTGTTATAAGTTCACCAGCATAAGCTAGTTGTGATACATGGCGTAATACATCAAACTTGAATAAACGCGCATCATGTGAAAATAATCCCATATCCTACTCCTTGCTTAGGCATTATACAAGAAGTCGACGAAATGGACAATCAAATCTTGTGATAAAATTGACAAAATTTGCTTGATTGGGAATGAGACAGACTTTCGTTTCTGGTTATAGTAAGTATTTAGCCTTTAAAGCGTCATTCTTTTTTGTATACTGTAGATATATCAGGAAGGCTACTTAAGTCAGTGCTACATTCACTTCCACAGGAGGCTAAAGATGAAAAACGGAATTGTTAAGATAGTTATTAGATTCGCTGTAATCTTATTAGTTGTGAGCAGCCTTTTCGCCATACTCTTTGCAACCGAAGCTATGTCTGGTTTGCAGCTAAGCTCTTCAGACTATGCTAGGATTACAGATGTAGAATATAAGGCTGTTGTCTTAGATGATGCCGAAAGCGGTGGAACTGTCTTAGTCACCGAGCGGTTGACCTTTGATGTACACGCATCCTCTACAGATAATCTCTATTGGGAATTGTGGCGCGAACTTCCAGAATATTGGGTTGACGGTTTATATGTCGATTACACTGTAATTTCTGTAAAGCAGATACTAGAAGACGGAACAGAGATTATCTATGAAGAGAGCCCGCAACTTTATTGGGATGATGAGGACTATCTTAGCAGCAACACTACACTGGGTCCTGGCAAGTGGTATCATAGCGAAGGCCCATACAATGAATCACTGGCCCGATATGAGTGCGTCTTGTTCTATGTAGATGGCTTATATCAAGAAGAAGTGGTATTTGAGGTTGAATACGAAATACACAATGTCGCTTTGAGGTATGGTGATTGTTCAGACTTGTACTTAGCCATGTACTCAGGAAGTACAATCAATTACCTGAACTCCTTTAAGGCTGAGATTCTATTCCCTAATGAAGTCATGCCCTCTTCTGGCAATTACGAAGTCTATACCTATGGAACTAATGCTGGTAGTTTCACCGTTAGCGAATCTGCCGATGCCAATCCGGGTTACTATACCCTTTCTTTTAGCCTAGACGAAGATCAGTTGCAATTTAAGTCTTATAATGAATTCATCGAGTTTGAACTTGTCGCATATGGCGAAGACAAACACATCTTTACCGAATACGCCACAGCGAATTACTACTCTGAAGATAACGTCTTAGATGAAATTACATCAGCATATCTATCTTATACACAAAATATAGAGACAGTTAAGACCCTCAAGATGGCTATGTTTATTGTGTGTGCGGCTTGTGCGGCGGTAGTTGTTATCTATTGTTTTACTGCAGACCATCGAATCAGAAAAAAATATACCTTCTATAAGCCTGATGTCGATATCGAACGCTTTAATGGCATCGAATATAATCTCGACCCGAATTTTGCGTCCTTTTTAGTCTTTTGTAGGCATGCGACCACCAAGACCCGTCCTAAAGTCTACTTTGCCCTCCTTTTGAGCTTGGCTTGTAAGGACTATATAAAAATTGAAGAACCTATTAATGGCATCATTATGATTACTCTTTTAAAGACTGATGAAGAGAGTCAAACACCAGAAGAACACCTAACAACATGTGAAGCAAGCTTCTATAACTTACTAGTTCGCCATTCCAACAACAAGCCCATCACCTTAGACCACTTCCTGAACATGCTTTATGAAGACTATGAAAACACCAATGCCTTTGTGGCTGAGATGGAGAGGTCTATCATAAAAACAGGCGTCGACGAGGGTTATTTCCAGAAAGCGGATTATGCAGAACCCCAATACAAGCTCCGTTCGGAGGCTAATTTACTTCTTGTGCTGGGCTTCGTTGCCATATTTCTAAATATCACCACATGTTTTACGCGCCTAGAGCTTATCTATGGCGGCTTCTTCCTTCTGGGTGGTGTTTTGATACTTGGCTCTTGCTACTTAAAGTCTATAGCCAGCCAATACATCCTCTTTACCCAGTATGGTGAAAATGAGTATGCGAGATGGCGAAGCTTTTATAACTGGCTAAAGAGTGAAGCCTTTAATCAAGATGACATCGTCATTGACACTACCGAGGCCGAAAAATATCTCATCTATGCCGAGGCCTTCGGTCTTTCAGAAAAGATACTAGGGGCCATTGCCCAAAAGTGTCCTGATGTACCAGATACATCAATTCTCTACTTCACTCATCATCACCACATGAGTTTCCTCTACTATAGACGCTCCTTCCGCTCCCAACGCATTATAGGCGGACATCATGGAGGCGCTAGGTCTGGCGGACGGCGAGGTCATGGCGGTGGTGGCCGTGGGGGCGGCGGAGGTGGCGGTGGCCACTAGACCATCATTCTCCTTCGTTAGCTAAGTTTTCCTATAATAATCTTTTGCGAGAAGGATTTCCATTTTCTTTTTCTGAAACTCAAAAAGGATCGGTTTTAAGTCTCTATGAATATCGTCTCCGATTACGATAATTTTCTTGATTCCGTTATTTTGAAAATATTCTACAGATGGCAAATCTTGGGGATATACATCCCAACTATTGTCAAAAAGCGAAGGCTTCATCCGATAGCGGTTTAGGCGGTTACTGTCGATTAGAAAGGCTGGTGGTGCATCTTTGTCGATATCTATCTGAGCAAGTTGTTTTGCACCCATAACTAAAGCCCTTCCTACGGATTGATTGTCTACTACAGCTTTGGCTCCGGCTTGCTCGACCGTGCCGTTATATATGGGAACCGGTCGATAGCCAGCCCCAGCAAGCGCAAGACCTTCTCTTACACTTTCAACTCCAGGCAAGTCAACAATGATAGCTGCGTCTTTATAAGTTTCGTCAATATAATTTGCCGCCGATACATTGGCATTAAAATCTAGGTAAGCAATAGAAGGGATTTCTGCTGCTAAGAAAGGAACCGGACGAACCCAAGCCGACCATCCTACACCTGATGGTGCCCATATCTTATATGCATCTTTACTGTTCATAGATTTCTACCTTCTCTTTCGATTAAAACAGGCAAGTCAGCAGCTTCTGAATCGATTCGTGGTGTTTCGCTGATTCGTGCATAATAGCCTGCATGACTTCCGTCAACTGTGTAAGAACCTAAGCACAGATGAAAGACTTTGTCGTTATTGCCTTTTAAGGGTCTACTGAAAAAGCGTTTTTGGGCTAGATATGTTTTTGGACTTCTTTTTACTTCGCTAAGTATGGCCTTGTACTCCTCTTTGCGGCAGGCTTCAGGAATTCCTATCATCTCCCCTACTCTTCCATATATCGGCTTATAAATATAGCCCTCTTTGCCTTTGGCATCTTTAACCTCCAGTGTTTTAGGTAGTAGCCTTCGCCAAGTAGACATACTAATCCCTCTTTTTTCAAGCGCATCAAAGACAAAAGGAAAACGTTTGGTTTGGGCAAAGATGGCAATAGGATGATTACAAGAAACAGTTGTCGTATCAAAGTAGCCTCGCCAGTTTTTCGGACGCATATCGACAACCCATTCAAGAGGCGTAAAGCGAATAATGGCGTCTACTTCCCCCTCATTACCATCAAGAATACTGATAGCTTTTTTGTCTTTAAATACGAGATGGTCAGCTGCTGCGTAAAGAGTGTGGAATCCTTTCTTCTTTAGCTGGTCACCTATAAACTGCATGACCTGTCTATCATCACTATAACAAGTGCAGTGTACCAGCATGATTCGCCCACCTGCTACCACCTTATTTTCAATTGCCTCAATTAGTCTTTTTCCAAAATTGATATGCCAGTAGCTTTCTTTTTCTTCATCCAAAAAGTCTAGCACTGCTTTTGGCATCAGTGAGCCTTCCGCAAAACCACCAGGCACATCACTATTCACTTCACTAATTGCCCAGCCACCTTTATCAATTGGATGAAAATCATAGCGCATGAGGCGGATGTGGTGCCCTGGATTATAGTTGTTCATGGAATGAATCTCTTTTTTTAAAGACCGCGGAAGCGCTAGGGGCTTAGTAAGCTCAAGATGCTTATTCAAAAACTCCTCAGCCGCTCTTGTTTCCCTGTCGAGGGCTTCTGTCAGTCGCGCCACCTCTTCATGCTCGTCCTGTGTTAGAACCAGGGCATAGGGCGCTATAGTTCCTTTGTCTAGAAACTGCGGATCCCACTTATAACACTCAAACATAAGCGTCAGGCGATATTCCTCAAATAGGTCTTGGCGAATAGGTACTAGCTTCATAAGACATTCTCTTTTCTTTGTAAGTCAGTTATCTGATTTGTTGGCATATGCTATAAACGTATATTATCATAATTCGAATAAAAGCTATATGAAGCCCTCTTTTTGGTAAG